>CAYUNU010000071.1:0-10630 GCA_964446195.1 uncultured Porphyromonadaceae bacterium
CTCCGCCCATTCATTAAAATGAAGGTGATGACCATACTTAGCCTTGCCCTCGGGTTTCTTCACCCCTCCAAAAGGCCACGATTCTATCCATTCATCAAAGGCTTCATCCATAAGCATAAATCCCATTCGATCACACATATCCAATAGCTCTTCGCAAGGTGGATTGTGAGCAGTGCGAATAGCATTGCACCCCATCGCCTTCAGAATCTCAAGCCTGCGCTCCAGAACCCTATCATTAATTGCTGCCCCCAAAGCACCTAGGTCGCTGTGGTTATTAACTCCCTTAATCTTCATCCTCTCACCATTAAGAGAAAACCCACTGTCAGCATCAAACTGAAAATATCTTACCCCAACATTCGTTTCAAGCTGATCAACAAGCTTATGACCAAGATATACTGAAGTTCTTAATAAATATAAATCAGGACTATCAGGAGACCATAATTTTGGTTTATCTATACTAATACTTGATAATAGCTCCTTTTTATCACCTCCGGGGATCTCCACTACTTGCTTATCACCATAAAAAACCCGACTCGCTGGAGAGATCAACTCATTTACCAGCTCAATGAACTCTGAGTCTTCACTATCATTCTCAACAATAGTAGCTATATCTACCTTTGCAAAATCATTACTCACCTCTGGCGTTGTTACATAAATACCATGACGGGCAATATGTGTTTTCTGTGTTTTAGCAAGCCATACATGCCTGTAAATACCTGAGCCTGTGTACCATCTGGCATTTGGCTGTTTGGAATTATCAACCCTGACAGCAATGATATTATCTCCATCCAAATTAAGAAAAGGAGTAAGATCATAGGAAAAACTAATATATCCAAAAGGCCTTTTCCCTAAATAATTGCCATTGATCCAAACCTCACTATTCTCATAAACACCCCCAAATTCAATGGATATCAGAAATTCCTTATCCTTTCCCGATAATTCAATATTTTTACGATACCAGCCTATTCCTCCCGACGCAAAACCACCCGGCCTTCCTGTTGGATTGTCCTTACTGAAAGTATCATGTATGCTCCAATCATGAGGTATATCCAGCGTTTGCCAGCCGGAGTCGTCAAATATACTCTCAGATGCACCCTCGGCTTCACCTTGGTGAAACTTCCACCCTAAATCAAATTGTACTTTTTGCCTTGGCAACCCACCATTTGTTTTATTCTTATCACAGGAGAAAAAAGCTACAGCCAAAATCAGGATAAAAAAAATGGAAAACCGCTTGCCGTGCATTATTATATTATCTTTTTAAGGTGTAGCTGGCGCCCGACTTAGTATCAAAAACTATCGTACCATCATCAAGAGTTTTTGTCCTCACCCTCTTACCATCGCTTGTAACCTTTACCTTGGTTCCAGGATTGATACGGCAAGTCTGTCCTTTTTTCGACAGCAAGTCTATCCGGCTGATCATTCCATCATTCCATTCCATGTCTAACTCAAAAGCACCACGCGCGCATACACCATCGAACTTACCGTTTTCCCAACTGGAAGGAAGAGCCGGCAGAATATCAATAACACCTTCATGCGATTGCATAAGCATCTCAGTTATTCCTGCTGTTACACCAAAGGTCCCATCAACCTGAAGAGGAGTAAAACATTTGGCAAATAACTGTGGATAAGCCTGTTCCTTAATATAACCCTTAAATACCTTATGTGATCTTTCTCCATCATATAGCCTAGCCCATAGAGCCATCTTCCATCCCCTGGAAAAACCAGTCCCCCCATCACCTCTCTGCTCCAAAACTGCTTTGATGCCATCCACCAACTGAGGCGTTTTTTTGGCCGATAAAACATTACCCGGATACAAACCATACATGTGTGAAAAATGCCTGTGACTCTTTTCTAACTGGGCATAATCTTCCGACCATTCCTGCAAAGTACCGTCTTTTCCAATCTGCGGTGGCACTAGTCTGCCCCGTGCAGCCAAAACCTCTGCAGCATAATCAGCATCTTTCCCAAGTACCTTGGATGCCTCAGCATAATAGGCAAATAAATCTGTAAGGATTTGCATATCCATGCTTGAGCCATACGTGATTGTGGTAAAATAGTACATTCCTGTTACCTCATCAAAGAAATACTTGTAACCAGGTGCCTGGGGTGGGTTTTCCGGCGAATTTGACGGATTCGTTACCAGCCATTTACCATTTGGATGTTCAACAAGAAAATCCATAAAGAAATCGACTGAGCCCTTTATTACCGGGTAAATTTCTTTTAAATAATCCTGATCCAGAGTATACAAATAATGCTCCCATAAATGGGTAACTAACCAGGCCCCTCCAACAGTGAAGGTGCCCCATGTAGGCCCATCCATAGGTGCAGCCACACGCCAAATATCAGTGTTCTGATGAAACACCCAGCCATCAGCTCCATAGTGCTCTTGTGCTACCTGAGAACCTTGATCTGTAAGCTCTTTTACCAAGGTAATCAGCGGTTCGGCACAATCTGATAAATTACCCGACTCAACAGGCCAGTAATTCATTTCAGTATTAATATTAGTGGTGTACTTCGAATCCCAACTTGGATTCTGTTTATCATTCCATATACCTTGTAAATTAGCAGCTTCTGTTCCAGGACGCGATGAGGAGATTAAAAGATACCTTCCAAAATTATAAGCAAGCGAAGCAAGATTAGGATCATCTTCCGACTCAAAATTCTCCATCCTCTTATCAGTTGGAAGTAGGGAATTGTCCGTATCTGTCATTTCTAAGCTTGCTCTTTCAAAAAACGACTTATAATCACTAACAGAAGCTTTTTTAACATCAGGATAATTTTTACCCTGGAGATTATTTAAATACTCATTTACGCGAGCAACAGGATCAGCGCTAACATCCTTATAATTAACGAAATTTGTTGCTGCAACAAAGTATAAAGTAACAGCATCAGCCCCCTCAATAAACAACTCAGTACCTACAACCTTCATACTCCCTCCCTCAGGAACAGCCTTAAGCTGTGCACGATATTTCAATTGTGATGCAACACCTAGGTAATCTGCTGATCTTCCATTCAACATAAGCCCGTCATTACCAACACCATCCATCCTGAAATAATCAGTCCCGTAATTTGAATGAGACATATTCCTCACTCCACGTAGCTCTGCTCTGAACGATATCTGCCCAGGCTTGCTGGCAGTAAGCCTGACAGCTATAGTCTGGTCAGGTTCGGAGGCAAGCACCTCCCTATGAAAAGTAACCCCATCAACTGAATATTCAACATTAGTGGTGGCATTTTCCAAATCCAGCCAACGTTTATAGCCAGTAACATCATCCTCATTATCAAAGAAAAGCATCAAATTAGCCAATGATTGATATTTCATTTGCTCAACGGGATACCCCATTAAGCTCCTACCGAATAATTTGTGTGCCTCAATCGGCTTGCCATCAAAAATCAACTTCTGAATCTCAGGTAAATCCTTATAACCCCCTTTAACTACAGTAGAATACGGACCTCCCGACCAATAAGTCTCCTCATTTAGCTGAATCCTTTCTTCCCCATTATTCCCAAATACCATGGCTCCTAATCGGCCATTCCCACCAGGCAAGGCCTCTTCCCAAACCTTGGCAGGTGATTCATACCACAGCAGTGTTGATGAATTGAAAGTCTTCTGATCAATTTCCTTTGAAAAATCACGATTCTGTGCACTGGCAAAACCACTCACAAGCAAAACACAAGCAACAATTAATAAACGCATATATCTCATAATTAATAATTTATATTTTCAAACCCGAAACCCGCAACCCGAAACCCGCAACCCGAACCTCACTTCGCCTTCCACTCCGGCCAAAAAGGAGCATCAGCCTGCAGATCATCCCACATAGCCTTCATTTTCAAAGATAACTCACTTACTTTTTTCGCCATAACTGCGGATAAATCGTGCTGTTGACCGATATCATTGCTTAGATCATACAAAGCATAACTCTCCGGCTTAGCAGTTTTTATCCAATCCATCCATAATTGATCCGTTTCCTTTTTTGTGAAAAATCCCACTAAAAGGAAATCGCCGTCACGCAAAACCATCGGAGGGACAAACTCATACTCATGAACGGGAGCATTCCAAACAACAGAGTTTTTCCTATCCTGATTTTCACCCATAAAGGCATTTAGCATACTCTCACCATCAATCGTCCTGTCTGATGGAATTGGAATATTTACCAACTCACAAATTGTAGGAAGAAGATCTGTTCCATTAATCAAAACATCACTTACTCCTGATTTTACATGGCCCGGCCAGGATATGATCCCGGGGACTCGATGACCACCTTCATAAGTGAACCTCTTCATTCCCCGTAAAGGCCCTGGAGAACCAAAGCACCTGTCACGTATCTCTTCGTCCCATTCTCCTCTCGACTCCATGAAATTTACCGGGTATTCAGGACCATTATCGCTGGTGAATATTATCATGGTGTTATCGCTTAGACCACGACTTTCGACAAATTCCATTAAACGCCCAAAAGCATCATCGATCTGAGTTACAGTCCCATAGTAATACTTTTTATTGGGCCCAATATCCTTGTCATCTCTTCGTGGCACATAGCCATAACCAACACTCTTCTCCAACTCAGTAACCTCCTCATTATCATAAGCATCAGCATAACTATCAGGAGGATTGATGGGTGTATGAGGTCCATGAGTACATATCTCCATAAAAAAAGGTGTATCCTGATTTTCTCTTTCGTCTATCCAACCAATGGCTTCCTCAACTATCAGGTTACAATACCAATCATTAAGCTCACCCACAGGCTCACCATTTCGCCAAAACTTACCCGGACTCTCGGGTCCGTCAAAGGCGTTAACAGCAGTGGCAAACCAATAGTCGAACCCATGATCGGTGGGATCAGGCTGATTAGCCTTGGGCCTGTCGAATTGGGTTAGATGCCATTTACCGGCAAAAAAGGTAGAATATCCCTCCTCTTTCAATAAGGAAGGAAGAGTTATTTCGCTTGATCTTAGGTGGGCGCCACCCCCAAGAATATAATAAAAGCCTAGTCGATATGGATGCCTCCCCGTCAGCAAGGAAGCCCTGGAAGGGGAACATACACTACCCGCTGCATGAAAATCCGTAAATCTTACTCCCCCGGAAGCCAACTTGTCGATATTTGGACTCTTGATAATCTGATTACCGTAGCATCCCAAATCACCATATCCCAGATCATCGGTCAGGAACAATATGATATTGGGGTCCTTTTCAGGTTTAGTACACATCGAGAAAACCAATGCTAGCACAAACACACTTAAAACCCTAGTAATATGACACTTAAACATAATAGTTATTTTGATTAGGGGAAATAGCAAGATAGGAAGAACAAGCCTATTCCCTACCACCATTTGGTAGATATTTTTTGCAACTTTGTCCTAAATATTGCCAATATTTAGAAATTATGAATAGAATAGTACTTGTTCTGGCCCTTATTACAATTAATTTCTCCTGTTCGCAGGACCAAGACCCAAACATTATCCTTATCAACATCGACGACATGGGGTGGAGGGATGTTGGATTCATGGGTTCCGAATATTACGAAACACCAAACATAGATAAACTTGCGTCTGAGGGAATGGTTTTCAACCAGGCCTATGCATCAGCAAGTAATTGTGCTCCCAGTCGTGCATGCATGATGAGTGGACAATGGACACCACGACACGGGATTTATACTGTAGCTAATTCCGACCGTGGTAAAAGCAAAACAAGAAAGCTAATCCCAACAAAGAACACCACAGTCCTGGCTGATGAATTTTACACTCTTGCCGAAGCCCTTAAAGATTATGGTTACCTTACTTGCCATGCCGGCAAATGGCACCTCACCGAAGACCCAAAAACCCAGGGATTTGATGTTAATATCGGAGGTAGTCATGCCGGAAATCCCGGGAGCTATTACCCACCATACAAAAATGTGGACATGGAAGCCCCCACCATTGATTATTACCTCACTAATCTAATCATGGATAAAACAATTCAATTTGTTGAGTCATTAAATCAGGAAAAATTTTTTTTATACTACTCTCCATATGCTGTACACACACCTATCCAAGCGGTTACATCTCTCCTTGATAAATACGAGAATAAACCAGCCTGGAATGGACAGGACAATGCTAAATATGCCACTATGGTCGACAATATTGACCGTCAGATTGGCCGACTGATCACCAGTTTGGAAGAAAACAATAAACTAGATAACACACTGATAATCTTCACATCCGACAATGGAGGGCTTTACAAGGTAACCAAACAGTGGCCACTAAGAGCAGGCAAGGGATCGTATTATGAGGGAGGTATCAGAGAACCAATGTTCGTTTGGTGGCCCGGGAAAGTGGAGGCAAATAGAAGGTCTGAGATTCCCGTAAGCAATCTTGATTTTTACCCAACATTGATTGACATATTGGACATTGAGCTTCCTGAAAACCAAGTGCTTGATGGGAATAGCATGCTCCCAGTACTTATGGGTCAGGAGACGAACGAAAGACCATTATTCTGGCATTTTCCAATATATTTAGAAGGAGGCAATACAGAGTGTCAGGATTTGGTTTTCCGAACCAGACCCGGCTCAGCTCTTCGTTTAGGAGACTGGAAACTGATTGAATACTATGAAAATGGTGATCTGGAATTATATAACTTAAAAGATGATGTTGGAGAAACCAATAATCTGGCAGAAGCAAATCCGGAGAAGCTCCAGGAACTACTTAATATTCTAAGAGGATGGAGATCGAAAACCAATGCACCTGTTCCTAAAGAATTAAACCCCGAATTTTCAGATCAATAAATTAGGGTGGCAAAAAAAAACAGGCGCTTTAACGCCTGTTTTTTTGATGCCGATCACTTGGATCGTTGGATCTTTCAATCCAAACTGGTTTCTATGAGAAAAATTACTGGTTTTCTATTGAATTCCCGTCCTGGTATCCCACCACACCTGGGTTCCGTAAAAAATATCCTTTTCAACAACTTCGAAAGGGAAACTTGTATTCAGAGACTTTTCTTCATCTGCATAAGCCATCCTGAAAGGAGGGCGAGTATGTCCGATAGAAGCATAATCTTCAGATACCATTGTCATTTTAGGAACGTCAGTTCTTCTGGTTTCAGACCAAGCCTCAACACTTTGCTTGAAAAGAGCAATCCATTTCTGAGTTCTGATCTTCTCAAGATTTGTCATGTCGCCTAAGCCCCATCCAGCATAATCACCTGCCAGATAAGCATTAACATCATCCTCTGCAATACCGTTTTCTTCCATAGCCATCTTTACGCCCATCTCATACTTTGCTTTGGCATCACCGCTAGCTAATCCTCTTTCATAAATCTCAGCAAGGTTAAAATATACCTCGGCGCAATTCATGTATGGTGAGAAACCTGCAGGATCATTGTTGAAACGGTCTCCGATATGAGATACATGGTTACCATCATTGGTTTCATCAAGAGTTTGTCCATCATAAAACTGGTATCCTTTATATTCACCCAATTTATTTAAATCAACATATATTGATAATCTTGGGTCATCGTTATCCCTCAATCTGGATACCAGCTCTTCATTTGTCCTGTACTGGTCAGTTTTATTACCATCAGCAGCACCCATTCTCTCATACCATAATTCCTGATCCGGGTTAACGCCCGACCACCATAAATATGCATTATCATCATTCGATTCTAAAAGAGCTTTTCCTGCCAATTCATCGATTACGGTTTTTGCCATAGCCTCATCAACGATAGAAACTCTCATAGCTGCCCTCAAGCGGATTGAATTTGCAAATTTAACCCACTTATCTACATCACCTCCAAACAACTGATCACCTACTCCAAAAGCTCCACCATCTGCGGAAAACATTTCGGAAGCAGTTTTCAGTTCAGTCAGAATCTGCTGATAAACTTCTTTTTGTGAGTCATATTTTGGATACATATTTCCTTCTCCAAGATTAAAGGCCTCTGAATATGGTATATCTCCCCACATGTCAGATGTTTGCTGGGCTGTATATGCTTTAAGAGTTAATGCTGCAGCATACACATTATCATTACCTTCTTCCAATGCAAGATTCATCGCATCTACATAATAGGTCATGGCGATGTACATCCCTCTCCACATGCTATTGTTAATATCAACCCTGTATTCATAGTCTCCGAGACCAATAGCAGCAGTATGTCCTGCATATGATCCTGCGTAATATACGTCGAGGCGCTCACCAAATAGAGTTCCTGTGCTAGATATGAATGCTCTTAGCAAAACATTGGATGCCGGAACTACAGTAGCAGCATTAGGATTGGTGTTCATCTCATCAAAATCCTTGGTACATGAACCAGCAATCATAAGTAAAACTGCCAGAGAAATAATTCTTATATTCTTCATTGTTTTCATTTTTCCTCCTTTTTAAGATTAAAAGCTTACTTGTAGTTTAAATCCTAAACTTCTGATGGTAGGAATCTGAAAGTTTTCGAATCCTACACCATAGTCACCACCACCAAGTCCAACTTCAGGATCTATTCCAAGCTCATCGCAAGATTCATGTCTCCAAAGGATTGCAAGATTTCTTCCAACAAATGAAAGATTCAGACTTTGCAACCATTTAATATTACTTACATCAAAATCATAGCCTATTGAAAGATCACGCAATTTGATGAATGATCCGTCAAGAATTGAATATTCGTGATTATTCCACATCCATGATCCCATGTAATACTGCTGAGCAGAAACCCTTGTATCATTAACACTTCCGTCTTCCTTAACAGCATCAGCTATCAAGCCTTCTTCCCTTTCATTATTCTGAACAGTATTTTCATATGATCCTGTAAAAGGAGCATGCCATGCTGTAACACTAAAGAATTGTCCACCCATTCTGGCATCCAGCAAAAAGCTTAAACTAACATCGCCATAGGAAAAACTATTTCTTATACCACCTGTCCAATCGGGAGTAACATTTCCAAGGTTAGTTCCAACATTGGTTGTAAGTGGTGTTCCTGCATCACTAACAACCATATTTCCTGCATCGTCATACACGTAAGGTAATCCCCAAAGCACACCCCATTCTTCACCAGGGATACCAAGAGTTTTACAACCACCAAAACCAGGAGAAATCTGGTATGAGTCAAGATCACCATAAAGTTCATTTACAGTACTCTTGTTTTTAGCCCAGTTAATGTTGGCATTCCATTTGAATCCGTCATTTTGGTCAAATATCTTAACATTAGCCATTAGCTCAACTCCCATGTTCTCAATTTCACCTGCATTCAATAGCATTGAACTGTAACCGGTTGTTGTTGATGTTGCTACAGAAAGAATCTGATTTACTGTTACCTGATCGTAGAAGGTAAAGTCGAGTGATAATCTGTCCTGCCATAATCTAATGTCAGCTCCAACTTCGAAGGAAGTTGTGATCTCTGGCTCAAGACCGATAGGAGGCAAGGTTGAGCCCGGACTAAACATGGCTATATTATTATATGTACTGGCAGAATAAGTCCTGGATAGTTTATAAGCACCGGTATCGCCCCCTACCTGAGCCCAGCTACCTCTCAGTTTAGCAAAACTCAGAATATCTGAATCCAATTGAAGAGCTTCAGTAAGGATTACACCAGCACTAACTGATGGGTAGAAATATGATCTGTTATCAGCAGGTAGAGTTGAACTCCAGTCATTTCTTCCTGTAACACCCAGGAATAAGAAATTCTTATATGATCCGTTAGCAGCAAAATAAACTGAATTGGTTTCCTTCTCATTATCGTACATTGATACTACAGGTGATCCCTTAGCATTGGATATTGTATAAAGATCAGGAACAGTAAGGTCATTTGCCCTCATATACATATTCTTATACATGTTGTTTCTGTAGTTGGCTCCAATGGTTCCATCCAACCTCAGATCACCCAGATCCTTGTCAAAATTAAGCATCAAATCTGCATTCGTTTCCTGATAAAACATCTGTGTTTGGTTGAACTGTCCACCTAAACCTTTACGAAGGTTTCCTCTTGTTCCAGCCAAAGTGATATCTTTTCTGTATTCATTATAGAAATCAGTACCTGCACGTGCCATAACTGACAACCAATCGGTAAGTTTATAATCCAAACTTATATTTCCATAAAGACGGTCTCTTGAAAAACCTGTGGTATTTTGCAAAGTATAAAAAGGATTATCCCATCCAGGGAAAATATGACCTTCATTGCCCATTTCGTCATAGAGCTCTCTTGCATAAGCCATATCATAATCTCTTTGCAGCCATGCCATGTCAACTCCAATACCAGAATAACCGTTATTTGGCATGTTATTACTCTTCTTTTGGAGGTAAGTCAGGTTTGTTACCGCAGTAAGACGGTTTGTTGGAGTTAAGGTTAAACTACCATTGATAGTATTCTGACTTTGATCTGTAAACTCTATAATACCATCAGTATCCAAATTTGTAAATGCTAAACGTCCAGAAGCCTTTTCACCATTTGAAGTTACCGCAACCTGATTTTCAATATTCACCCCTGTCTGGAAGTAATCTTTGAGGTTGTTCGGACGACTTACCCACTCAGAATTAGGTCCGGTAGACCATTGGTCAAGCATTAAGCCTGCATCTAAACGAGGTCCCCAGTTAATTGGCCAACCATCATTTACTCCCCCACCATTTCCATCTACATAATTATATCCATATTGCTTTGCATAATCCTGATATG
>CAYUNU010000071.1:10730-12185 GCA_964446195.1 uncultured Porphyromonadaceae bacterium
CCACCATTTCCATCTACATAATTATATCCATATTGCTTTGCATAATCCTGATATGACATATCCGGATTATTCTGCTTCCACATGTATTCACTACCATTATGCCCTCCTCCATATTCATTCTGAAGCTTTGGGAAATATGCAGCATTGTCAAATACAACTGAACTCGTCACATCAACGCCCAATTTACGGCCTTCTGTTCCCTTTTTTGTCGTAATTAGAATAACTCCATTAGTAGCTCGACTACCATAAAGAGCAGCAGCATTGGCTCCCTTAAGAACTGTCATTGTCTCAATATTATTAGGATCAATGTCGGCAGCTGTATTACCCCAGTCGATACCACCACCACCAGCCAAGTTTGTAGTGTTGTTGAAAATTGGTGTACCATCGATTACAAAAAGAGGTTCATTGCCTCCAAAAGATGCATTACCCCTGATTACAATTCTTGAAGAAGAACCAACGGTACTACCACCACTAGTTACCTGTACACCAGCAATTTTACCCGACAAGGTATTAACAATGTTATTGTCTTTGGCTCTTGCAAGTTCCTGGCTTCCAATATCCTGAACAGCATAACCCAGTGTCTTCTTTTCCCGGGAAATACCTAGAGCAGTGACAACAACTTCGTCGAGACCTAAGACATCAGGTTCCATAGTGACATTATAAGTGTTCGAAGAAGTTACAGGAACTTCCACAGTCTTCATTCCAATAAATGAAAACAATATAACACCATCATCTCGGTTAAGTGAGATGGAATACTTCCCATAGGAATCCGTAATGGCTCCCCCAGAGAATCCCTTGAGCCTTACAGTCACTCCCGGCATAGTCTCGCCAGACTCCGCCGAAGTAACTGTACCGGTCAACTGTCGTGTTTGACCAAATGTTGTGCCCACAAAAAGCATTAGGAGAACAACAATAAATGAGATTTTTTTCATAGAGATAAAGTTTTGATTGAATTTATAGCACTTCCGTGAAGTGTAAAGCTATGATGATTCAATAGGGGAAAAAAAATGTTTATTAGCTCCTTTATGCACAATTTTGACCTAAATCAAAGGATATTTGTACAGACCATTAGAAAGTCATAATTTATGAATGAAATTATGTTACCTGACAAATCTTTTTCTTGTACTCAATAGGCGAATATCCGGTAACACGACGGAAATGTCGATGGAAATTTGATGTACTATTATAACCACTTTCAAAACAAGATTCTGATACGGTAACATCATTCTGTAACAATAATTTACAAGCAGTGGCTATCCTCGTTTCAATAAGATAATTTGAAAAAGTGTTTTTTGTGCGCCTTTTGAAAAATCTACAGAAAGCACTAGGTGTCATATTTATTTGAGATGCAACCTCTTCAAGACTAATTGGGCTACGATAATTCGCATTAATAAAATCAAATACTTTGTTCAGTTTATTACTGTCAAGCGGATCGCTTACCGAATACTTCACAGC
>CAYUNU010000072.1:0-6158 GCA_964446195.1 uncultured Porphyromonadaceae bacterium
AACCAAAAAGCAAGAGGGATGGCCTACAGACATTATGTTGAAAATGGCTTTGCTCGTCCGGAAATAATCGGCTTGCATTATTTCCAATGGAACGACCAGCCTCTTACCGGCCGGTTTGACGGTGAAAACTATAACATTGGAATAGTTGATGTTATGTCCAGGCCATACGAAGAGATGACTCGTCAAATAGAAAGAACTAATAAAAGGCTTTTCCGGGTTGCCTCCGGGCAGGTTAAACCTTATCGTGGTATTCCCAGAATCATTCCTGCAATATATTATTAGCATATCCCCCTCTGCTTTTTTTCCCTAACAGTATCTCCTTTATTTAAGAATTGTTAAAATCTTTGTTATAAACAGGAATGGACTAAAAACAATGGGGATTTAATGCTAATTTCAAATTTTAAATATATCAGGATTTGGCCTCAAAGAAAAAAGAAAAGATATTAAGACCACCCAAGCGAAGCTCTGGGATATTTACTGATATAAAGTATTTTTTCTTTAATACACCTGAGAAACAAACTCTTATCAACCTGAAAACGGAAGAAGCCAGGGAGGATTATAACAAGAGAATAGTCCAACGTTTTGGTATTGACCCGGAGAAATTTTCAGTGCTAAATATCCATAAGATAGGAGTAGAGGCTCCTCCTAGTTATGTTTTTGATGAATTATTGAAGTGGAATGGTGATTCAACCTGCTGGCCGAATCACATTGCGAAAATTTCTTTGGTTAATGATAAACTTGAGAACATCCGGGTATTGCTTTTTGGAAAAGAAAAATATCCATTTGGCTTCCGCAAGAGTTTTTTGGGTTTGAAACTTTTGCCTCTCTTCAATATGAATGCCATACGTATAAAAAGAGTTCCCGACCCTTTTGATTTTGACAATGCGAGGTACCTTTTGTACGAATGTTCGGGATGCTATCCCATTGGAATCTTCTTTATGTATGTGAGATCCTCAATTAAGGAAATGAACGAGACAGAGCAGTCTCAATTGTTTCTGACAGTTGGATTTGATTTTTACGGCAGGGAGGATTGGGCTTCAAAGCTGAGCCTTTTTAATAAGATATGGAAGCTAATTCATAACAGAGTGACAACCAATGTGGTATCGCGTATTAAGCAATTGGCCGAGTGGCGATTGAGTGTTATGCAAACTCAGGGGAAAAAACCCCCGAAGCAGAGATAGCTATTTTTTACTGGTCCATACCAAAAGATTTCCATTGGCATCAATACCTTGAACGCTGGTTTTGATAACTGTCTTAAGTGGTGACCTGGGTATTTTTAGCGAAAGACTACCGTTTTCTTCTGGTGAAATCGAAGGTTCCCAATAAATTGTCGGATGCTGAATAATCTCAGTAGGAATATTTACAGGTTTATTATTGCCCTTCTTAGTTGTAATCTCAATTACTCCTGTTGAATTAAGGCCAGAATATTTTTGGATATCCGCAATGTTAGCTGATGCTTTGATCGTTTCTACATCAAAGGGACTAATGGAATTTAGCACATTCGAATCACTGCCTCTAGACACTCCGTCAATAACAATTAACACACTTCCCTGGTTATTAAAAGAGTCATTGCCTCTGAAAACAATATTATTGCCCATCATTTTATATGGCTTAATTGTCATCAAAACACTCATAATAGATTTCCCTGATGCTAACTGTTGCTGGATTTTTTCATCTGAATTGAGCTGTACCGGAAAATATCCTAGCTCCTCAAGCTTATTCTTATTATCACTCAGATAGGCAATGAAATCATTATCTGTTTCTAAAAAGTACTTATTGAAAAACAGGCTCGTCCTGATTTGAGTAATTAGTTTTTCAAAATCGCTGGTCTGATAGAAATTCTTTAGTTCATCTCTGAACTCGTCTTTGGATTTTTTACTATCGGTTTTCTTTCCTGATTTAATATTGGCCCAATCAAGATCATTATCCATCTGGAAAAGCATATAATGATCAATAATTTCCAAATCATCTTCCCCTGGATTAGTAAGGTATCCCACAGGGAAGGCTGCATATGATGCAGTTGGGCCTAGTAAGAACCACGACATAATATCTTGGACCGGGGCCCATTCAGGTGCCATGATATGGTCTGTGGATGATGCACTTAAATATGTTTGGCTTTGGCCGTTAAGATTGTCCAGGCGAAGGTCCAGGGTGCCTCCATCATGGCCTGACTTGGTTTCCTCGGATGAAGATAAGAGAACAGCAGGATTTTGCCCCGGTAAAAACACTGACCTATGTGCCAGAATATCGCCTGCACGATTTAAAATATTGACTTTTACAACCTGAGGATATTGAATAAGTTGTATCGGAACAGAAAATTCGGAATTGACATTCAGATTGAACCTTTTTTCGAGCAAAAGGTTTCCATTCGCTACTGCTACTGCATGCAAGGGGATGGAAGAATCCTCAATGTCGGTGTTTACGAGGAAATCAAGACTTTCAGGGCTTCTGTTCTTTAGAATCAGTTGGATGCCGTTTTCATGGACTTCCGGTAGATGGAAGTCTATGTCTATTCCGCTTGGTTTTGTCAACCTTACTTTCAGTGGATTACCAATATCAGCTTTCGCAGTGAATGATCCAAATCCCTGCATACTGCTTGAAATCTCTTTTACTTGCTTATTGTCTTTATCAAGAATCTGCCCTTCAATATCTACTGTATTCCCAAGGTAATCATAGGCTCTGAATCCAAATTGAGTATCAAATCCATCCACAAAAAGGCCACCCTCGGGTGCAAAATCAATCCAGATAGGTGTTTTCGATGTTTGGACTAGAATACTGTTTGCAAAAGTATTTCCATCGTGTTGAACGGCTGCCTCTACGACAACGAGGCCCATTTCCTCGTTCTCTGGAAGAGTTAAATCCAGACTGGCTTTACCTTCCTTGTCTGTTTTTGCATCCTTGGCCTCAAAGCTGGACCCATTATAGCTGGCTATATAGCTGATTTTTTTCCTTTTCAGTGGCTGCCCTTCCATATTAAGTATCTCAACTTTGATTTGGGCAATATCACCGGGAAGATAAGTACTGTTTCCTGCCGATAATTTGATAAATACCTCAGGTAAAATTCTTGAGTTAATAAATATTTTCTTCTTGAATACTTTCTCTGGCCGACCTGATTCCATCATATTTGTCCAGGCTATCAAAAAATACTCTCCCTTAGGCAAACCATATAGTATGTCGAGCATACCTTCAGCTTGGTTGTTTATTATCTTGAAGATCTTTTCTTGCTGTGTGGCCCCGTAAGTGTCAACTAAAATTACATGAAGATTTGAACTTGCACTTATCGCTGTGGGATTATAAATATCTCTAATATAAGCCTTGAAATTCAAGTGATCACCATCTGAATATACTTCTCTGTCGGTTTGCAGATATACCATCTCAAGGGGATTCTGATCCTGATATGTCTTAACACGGCTCGAAAAGTCCTGAACTACAACCTGCCCTTTGGCAGAAAACAGGTAAAAAGCAATTATCACAAATGTTAGTAAAGCAGCTTTTGCCTTAGCTGTATTTTTATTGCAGAAAATCTTAATCATCAGTGTATATATTGAGGCTAATACAAATTTCCAGTATGCAAAAATCAGGATAATTTGGGAGAATTGGAAATTGGCTGAAGTGCAAAAAGTTTACTATTCAGTAATTATTGGTTCGCCGTTCGTCATCTTCTTTTATGGGTAAAGCTGAGAGACACTATCCCTGTGGTGGAATATGAGAAACTGGCAGATACTTTTACGGCAGATGGCTTCAGTCCCGAAGAGATATGTGAAACGGCCTTGTCAGCAGGAATGAGGTAGGAGAGCGCTTAATGAAGTAATCCTTCCTAAGATTTTTTTTGAAAAAACTCATTTGGAAAGGAAAGATGATTACTTATCTTTGCTGGATAATTATGAGCATATGCCCAGATTAAAGTGTAGACGAAATATTGAGATTAATCCTGGAATTAATTATTACAAGCCGGTAGGAGTGCCAATACGCCTACTGGATGAGGTAAGAATTCAATTAGACGAGATTGAATCAATTCGCCTTGCTGATTTGGAAGGTCTTTATCAGGAAGATGCGGCTGAAAAGATGGGTATTTCCCGTCAAACATTCGGACGCATTATTAAGGAAGCTCGTATGAAAATTGCTGATGCATTAATCAATGGCAAAACCATACGAATAGAGAATTTTGATAGTTAAACATTTTATATTAATTGTCTTATGCCACAATTAGATCACAAAGGACCGGATGGCAAAGGTCCTAAAACAGGAAGAGGACTTGGCAAATGCCGAAAAGATAATGATGCCCCGCTTGAAGAATTAGGAAAAGGAAGAGGACAGAAACGTCATTCTGGCGGAGGAGAAGGAAAGGGTCAGAGGTTGAAAAGCAGTAAGTTATTTAATAAACAAAAAGAAAACACGGATGAAAATTGCGCTACCAACGAAGAATAATAGAGTTGATGGTCATTTTGGCCATTGCGAGTACTATACAATATTTACAATTGGTGATGATAATAAAGTAATAAGCTCCAATTACATGGCAGCACCAGAAGGGTGTGGCTGTAAAACAGATATAGCGAATATTTTGAGCAAAATGGGTGTTAGCATAATGCTTGCCGGAAACATGGGTGAAGGTGCGGTGCAAAAACTAAATGAGTCGGGCATAGAGATAGTTAGAGGTTGTTCGGGTGAGGTGAATGATGTGATCCTGGACTATCTGGATAATAAGATAACTGATTCGGGGCTTTCTTGTGCACAACACGAAAACCACCATGGCGACAACGATGGGCATAGCTGTCAGCATTAGTGAATTATCGGTGTCTAGGGGAATAATTTTTTAACCTGAAGTTGTATTTAATCCCTATTTCCAGGGGGATGTCCAGTGATGTTTCGATAAGTCCGTACTTACTGTAGCCCGGACAAAGGGTGTACCTTATTCCTGTGCCAATGAATACTTTTAGTTTCTGGCGTAGATATAAATTTGCCACGATTCTTGTGTCAAAACCAACAACATATAGTGGGTTTGGTTTATAGAATGCTAAACCATTCAATAAATGACCAAAGGTGTTTAACCCAAAACGCTCCCATTCTACCCATGTACGGTTTATGCCTAATCCAAAAAATGCCTGATGTCCCCATGTCGATATGGCGTATTCGCCTGATAGGCTGATATTAAGTTTGTTAAATTTTTGTCTGTTATAAAAAATGGAAACACCTCCTCCGTTCATTCCTGGTTGGTAAACCAAATTATAACTGGGAGAAACAAAGGATTTTAGTGAAAATCCAATTTCCTGACTGTTTCCATTTTGGATTAGCAGGGAAAGTAAAGCTATTAATACTCCAATTCTAAGTAATCTAGTCCCACCCATTATCGTCGTATAGTTTTTGAATCTCCTCAATAGTTAACTCAATCTGTTTTTCTCTGCTGATTGTTCCCGGGCTATCTCCTTCCTGAACACCATATTTGCCAAAATAAGAGTGGTTGCCTCCTGTTATAGTGTAATAAGTAGTTCCTACGGGAAAATTAATTGATCTGGCTGTGATTATATCATGGTCAATTATTTCATCAGAATCACCAACAAGGGATAAAACTTTCCCTTTCCACTCACTTAAATCTGTATTTTCCTGAGGATAGGCTGCCATCAGAACCAGTCCATAAAAATAATCAGGATATTTCTTTACAGCTTCACAGGCCATGGCCCCGCCCAGGGAATGTCCACCAATTACCCAGTGGTCAATGAATGGAAAATCTTCATACATGTATGCTCCTTGCTTGCTGTCGAATACTGCAAGATTACCAGGCATCTTAACGATAATTACCTTATGCCCTATTCCTGATACAGCGAACCGTGATAGTGTTTCAATATATGCATGGGGATCAACCAAACCGCCGGGGTAAAATACAAATCCTGTGCTGGAGTAATCCGGGTAATTGGGCGATATCTCAATATAATTCCTTGTTTCATAAACACCCAAAACGTCTGATACTAGTTGCTCCTCCGGAAGGTAAGAGCAGGCATTTATCAGAACGATAAGCAGTAATGACAAAAAACATCTGGAAAGCTTCATTTCTTTAAGTGGTTTCATGAGTGTTGAAAATTACCTAAAACAGAGCTGTCTGGCAAGATTACTTGATAGTTTTGCATACGAGAACTTATTTTGTTAATATTTCCATTTCAGGC
>CAYUNU010000072.1:6168-12166 GCA_964446195.1 uncultured Porphyromonadaceae bacterium
CTGATCCTCACAGCTAAGAATAACATCTCCTGATATAAGTCCGGCCTTTTGAGCTAGACTATTTGGCTTCACAGATCGAACTAATACTCCGTTTTGATCAGGAAGACCGGCGGCAGATCTCTCGGCCATACTTTCGATATTTTTTATTTTCGCGCCAAGCCATTCTCTTTCGGTCTGTTTGTCTTTTTGGAATTCCCTAATATGCAGGATTGGTATTTCAGGCTCCTTCCTGATAGACTTCAAGTTTTCAACCTGCACCCCAAAATTATCCATTTCGAAATTTTTAAACCCAATTTTTCTGGCAGGAGAATTATCTGTGACTCTGAAATCTCCTTTTTCGGGACTAATAAAATCAGGATTTCCTGATATGCTATTTTCATCAGTTCCATTATTATGCGCTATTCCCAAAGCCTCCGGGGTGGGGAAGAGATTATAATCCACTTCTTTGCCCCAGGCTGCCAAACGAATATCCTTGTGCTTGGTCATGACAATATTATGCCTGAAAATATCATCTGAGTTGCTAAACCATACATGTGGGTGAAAACCATTATTTACTATGATATTATTTTCAACCTTGCGGTAAAATCCTTCTCTTAACTTCAATCCTCCATTCAGACAAAGGTTATTATATATCTCATAATTAGTGGATCCATCATCAAGATCAATATCCCACCCATGGTCACAGCGAAAACGATTATTACGGATGATGGTGGTATGGATGGCATCCCAAAGAGGCATCTGTGGGTTGGCTAAGGTGAGGCTGTCCAGAATTCTTCTGTTGGGGTGCCAAAACCTATCCCGGCCCCAAGAGTTGAAAGATCCATGATCACCTGATTCCTGAACTGTTTCAAATACATCATTGTATTCTATTATATGCCCGCCCCAGGTACCCTCGCTGATGTTGATACCTGCTCTTGGGACATCATAGATACTATTATGACTTACCCAATTATCCATTGACATTGATAGTTGAATACCTGCAACCTGTTTCTCAATTCTTCCAATCCTGTAAATCAGATTATTATCTATATGACAGTCTGCCGGAAAATCCATGGTTTTTGGACCTCTTATAGTATCCATCTTGTCGATGTTAACAAACTCATTATATTGAAAGGACGGTGATCTAACAGCTGAGGACAAGCCAACCAGACTAATTCCTGATGCACCCACTTCATGGATGTGGTTTCTTAAGATCAGAGTGCCTTTGTTGTACCCCGAAAGAAAAATACCATTCCCTCCCAGAGAGACAAATTCACAAGCACTAATTTCACATTTTTCTGTACTCTCAAACAAAATTGCACCACCCCGGTATATGGTCCAGTCGCTTCTCAAAAGTGGTTCATATTTCTCCATGAAGGTGCGTGAAGAATGGCTGAACTTAATGCCCTGAATTTTGGATCCAATTACTGGACTATCCGGATCGCCTCTAAAAATAATTAATTCGGATAATGTTGGTATTTCAAGAGTAGAGCTCATCGTTGCTGGCTTTTCATCAGGATACCAATATAATTTTTCATTTATTAAATCATAATACCACTCTCCCCGACAGTCGAGTTCCTCAAAAACATTTTCTACCATTCGATAAACCTTATGCATGGTCCAGGGTCGGTTATTTTGGAGACCTCCTTTTAGGATAGCTTCCCCATTCTCATCCACTCCGGTGATAGTATAATGAAAATCACCCCATTCGGCGCCATGCATTGCATGAACTATTGCTCCTTCGGGATGCTCCCATGTTGCAATTCGTTCTGGACTTATCGCGTCTGGGGCATGACCTTGCCAATGACCACCGTTCTCATCATAATCAGGATATCTGGCTAGAATTTGCGCCTTCCCATCAACAAATAGTTGCTCAATGGAATTCTCCAAGGCCAAATGAGTAACCAATAATTTCCCTTCTTCCTGCCATTTGACCGTAATTTTTTTTGAGCCCTTGATCCTAACTGTGCCGGGATCTTTTGCTTTTAGTGTTACGTGGCTCATATAAGCATCAAAGTTCAGCGGGCTATTTAGATGGTAATCACCTGCTTGTAGAATTATTTCAACTTTTCTCGAAGGATGGTCCTCTTTGAATTGTTTTACATGTTCAAATACCACTTCAAGATTATTTCCATCTGATTCAGTATTAGGGCTAATTGTCCAGGTTTTGGGGGAAACGCATGATTGTAATATCAGGATGAAAATGAAAAGAGGAGTTATTAGGGCCTTCATCTTTGTTGTGTTAATTATATGTCAAAAGTAAAAAATCAAAACTAAACACTGTAGTTATTGGTTTTTCTACCTTTGATTCTAAATTTTGATAAAATTGAATAACATGATCAATACAGAAGAAAGCAATCCATTGTTAAGATCTTTTGATACAAGATATGAAGCTGCTCCTTTTAATGACATTAAAACAGAGCACTTTGTGCCTGCTATTGAAAAGCTTATTGTGGAGGCGGAAAAAGAGATAGATGATATTGTCAGTAATTCTAATCCCGCTGATTTTAAAAACACTATTGAGTCGCTGGAACAGAATGGGGATAAATTAAGCAGGGCTGTTGAAATTCTGTTTAACCTCAACCATGCCGAAACCAATCCGGAGCTTCAAAAGGCTGCCCAGGAGTTGTCGCCAAAACTGTCGGAATTTTCAAGCCGTATGTTGATGAATCCAGAATTATTCTCTAGGGTTAAGCTGGTATATGAAGATCACCAGAGCAATGATTCAGAGAGATTGAGCACTGAGCAAAAAACAGTTCTGGATAATTACTACCGGGATTTTATTCGTAATGGTGCTGAATTGGAGGGGGATAAGAAGAAGAGGTTTGCTGCTATTAAATCAGAATTAGCCAGGCTCACTTTGCAGTTTGGTGATAATGTATTAGCCGAGACGAATGCTTATTTTTTGCATATAACAAATAGTGATGATTTGGAAGGTATGCCTGGTTTTGTTTTAGAGGCGGCAGCCCAGGAAGCTCAGTCAAGAGAATTAGAAGGATGGGCTTTTACTCTACATCACCCAAGTTATGTGCCCTTTATGAAGTACTGTAAGAACAGAGAACTAAGAAAAAAGATGTTCTCTGCCTTCAGCTCAAGAGGGAATCAGGACAATGAATTCGATAATAAGGAGAATATCAGGAGTATCGTTAATCTGAGGTTGGAATTGGCGCGGATAATGGGAGAAGAGAATTATGCTAGCTATGTTTTAAAGGAGAGGATGGCGGAGAATCCCAACAGAGTTAATCAGTTTATTGAATCTCTCCATATTGCATCGCGCCCACATGCGGAAAAGGATTATGAGGAGGTTAGGGGTATGGCCAATGAAATGGGGCATCAGGGGGAAATTGAAAGATGGGACTGGGCCTATTATAGTGAGATCCTCAGAGTACGAAAGTATGATGTTAAAGAAGAAGAGGTTAAGCCATATTTTGAACTGTCAACAGTTACTAAAAGTGTTTTCGATCTGGCTACATCCTTATATGGGCTAAGTTTCAAGGAAACAAAGGATATCCCGGTTTACCATCCTGAGGTCACAGTATATGAGGTTTTCGATGAAAAGGGGGCCTTTCTATCTCTTCTTTATTTGGATTTTTTCCCTAGGAAGGGTAAGCAGGGTGGAGCATGGATGACAGATTTCAGAGGGCAGAGCAATATTGACCATAAGAATATCCGTCCTCATGTTTCCATTGTGTGTAATTTCACTCGTCCAACTGATGAAAAGCCATCCCTACTGACTTTTGATGAGGTAAACACTTTCCTTCATGAATTTGGGCATAGCCTTCACGGTATGCTGTCAAAATGCACTTATCCCTCGGTTTCCGGCACAAATGTTTTTCGTGATTTTGTTGAGCTTCCTTCTCAGATAATGGAGAACTGGTTAACAGAAAAAGAGTGGTTGGAGAAGGTCGCAGTTCATTTTGAAAGCGGCGAGAAAATTCCTGATGGTCTTGTTAAAAAACTTATTGCTGCTAAAAATTTCCAGGCTGGATATAGCTCAGAGAGGCAGCTTAGTTTTGGCATGAATGATATGGCCTGGCATTCTATAAAAGAACCTTTTAACGGAGATCTTATTTCTTTTGAGAAATCGGCGATAAAAGACACAGAGATTTTTCCTGATATTCCAGGTAGTTGCATGAGCACAGCCTTCTCACATATTTTTGCAGGAGGTTATGCAGCAGGATATTATGGTTATAAATGGGCTGAGGTTTTGGATGCTGATGCCTTTTCTGTTTTTAAGGAGAAGGGCCTTTTTAATCGTGAGGTGGCTGTTGATTTCAGATCTTTTATTTTGGAAAAAGGTGGTAGTGAAAAACCAATGGAGTTATACAAAAGATTTAGGGGCAGCGAACCGTCTACTCAGCCATTGTTGGAACGCAGTGGTCTTGATCAGAACCCTGATTAAATAATTAAGATTATTACTTATACTTATGTTAGTACATAAAACCAGGAAACATGAACAAGATAATTAAACTAATATTTTTTATGGGCCTTATTTTATCACAATCAAATTCCTTCGGACAAGATGCACCAGTCCCAGTCCAAAATACAGCTAAGGACACCCTTCTAGTGGTATGGTCTAGCGCAGACATTGAGGTAGCGGAGAAAGTGTGCTTCATGTACACTTATAATGCAAAAAAAGCCGGTTGGTTTAAGGAAGTTATATTTGTTGTTTGGGGTCCCTCAGCAAAACTACTTGCGGAAAATGAAGATCTTCAGGCGAGTGTGAAAAAGATGAAGGAGCAAGGGATTATTATTGAAGCCTGTTCCGCATGTGCAAAAATGTATGGGGTTCAGGATGAGTTGAAAGACTTAGGCATTGATGTAAAGGGGATGGGAACGGTTTTAACAAAATACCTCAAGGCAGGCTATCCAAATATTACATTTTAAAAAATTCCAATTATGTTAGTAGCGCGACAAAGACATCTTCTAGCTATTCTTTTTATTCTAATCTTCAGTTTTGGAGCAAGCTGCCAGGAAGTTCCAGACTCACCCTTACTCCTTTCATGGTCGCAATATCAGGATCATAAAGCAAGCTCTGAATTCAACATGAAGTGGATTCAGCTGGGTCCTGTTGTTAACTCGGCCAGGGCAGAGTCTGTTCAGGGTGTACCCGGCAAACCTGGTGTATTTTATGCTGCTTTTGGATCGGGAAACCTCTGGAAAACAATAAACAATGGTCTCAGTTGGAAGCCTATTTTTGAAAATCAATCGGCTTTGGGGATAGGCGACATAGCTCTTGCCCCCTCCAATCCTGATATTATCTATCTCGGTTCGGGTGAAAGTCTGAAGAAAGCAAGAAATTTCACCATGCCCGGTACGGGAGTTTTCCGATCTGATGATGGAGGTGAGAGCTGGCGGAACCTGGGCCTTCATGATTCCTGGCATATTGGTGAGGTCGTTGTTCATCCGGAGCATCCTGATACTGCTTTCGTGGCAGTGATGGGTCATTTCTGGAGCACGAATACCAACAGAGGAATATACAGAACCCTTGATGGAGGGCAGAGCTGGGAACATGTTCTATACATAAATGAAAAAACCGGAGCCAATGATATTGTAATCTCTCAATCAAATCCTGATGTTCTCTATGCTTCAATGTGGGAGAATAACCCTGGGATATATGGCTCTGAGAGCGGTGTTTATCGCAGTACGGATGGGGGCGCCAATTGGGAAAGGTTAACAAATGGTCTTCCTACTGGTCCAAAAACAGGGAGGATAGGTTTGGCTGTTTCTTATCAGAATTCGGATAAAGTTTATGCTCTAATTGATAATCTTAATCGCGACAAGAATGATGCTGCAGAATGCTATATGAGTGAGGATGGAGGTTCTTCCTGGATCAGAACCCATGAGGACAAACTCCGTATTTTTCCTGGAATAGGTTGGTATTTTACCGACTGTTATGTTAATCCGCAGGATGATGATGAGATATACCTTCTGGGCGTTAGGGCAGCACATAGCACCGATGGGGGCAAATCTTTTGAGATGCTTGGGGGAGACATCTACCACATGAACCCTAGTCAGG
>CAYUNU010000073.1:0-4757 GCA_964446195.1 uncultured Porphyromonadaceae bacterium
CAAGAGTATTATACTGTGGAGGAAGATCTTTACTGTGGAATTTTACCCACAGCCACACAGTATGCTCGAAATGCAATGTTTGCTGGCATGATGCCACTTGAGATCTCTCAAAAACATCCTGAGCTCTGGATCGAAGACTATGAAGACATAGGAAAAAATCTTCATGAAAAGGAATTGCTGGAAGGACAGCTTAAGCGCAATAATCAGGATGTAAAGCTTTTTTATGATAAAATAAATAGTAATAAGGATGGTGTAAAATTCGCTGAGAACCCGAATCTGTTACTTGGTAATGACCTTTCTGTTCTAGTTTATAACTTTGTGGATATGTTGTCGCATTCGAAAACAGAAATGAAGATGATAAGGGAATTGGCATCAGATGAAGCAGCCTACCGATCATTGACTCTATCCTGGTTTCAGCATTCTCCCTTGATGGATTTATTCAAGGAGCTGGCCTCACATTCTGTAAGGGTGGTGCTAACAACTGACCATGGTACAATAAGAGTTCAAAATCCTATCAAAGTGGTTGGAGATAGGTTTACTACTACCAACCTTAGATATAAACAGGGAAAAAATCTGAATTATAACCCCAAAGAAGTGTTTGAGATTACTAATCCTGATAAAGTTCACCTACCTAAGCCAAATATAAGTTCAAGATATATATTTGCCCTTGGCGAAGATTTTTTTGCTTACCCAAACAATTATAATCACTATGTTAAATATTATAGGGATACATTTCAGCATGGGGGTGTGAGCTTGGAGGAGATGATTATCCCTCTTATCAGTATGGTTCCGAAATCCTAATATGTTGAGCCAGGTATTCAATATAGAAAGTTTATCCAATCTGGGGGATGCGGCCAAATGGCTGCTTGAAAAGGCCAAAGGTTATAATTATGTAGCTTTTTATGGAGATCTGGGTGCAGGTAAAACCACCCTGATACAGGAGCTATGTCGGCAATTGGGAGTAAATCAGGAGGTTACAAGCCCCACATTTGCTTTGGTTAATGAATACAACTCTTATGGCGATGACATTATTTATCATTTTGATTTTTACCGTCTTGACAGGCCTGAAGAGGTTCTTGACATTGGGTTTGAGGAGTATGTGACAAGTGGATATAGGTGTTTCATGGAATGGCCGGAAAAGGTAGAGCCATTTTTACCTCCTGATACTTTAAGAGTGTTTATTACTGTTCAGCAGGATAATTCAAGACTAATTCGACTTGAAGATCCCAATATGAAATAGTATCGGGGATTTTTGTAACTTGCTCTATTACACAAAGTGCAAAAAAAACAGTTAGGTATGCAGGAATCAAGCAAGCCCTTGTCGTATTATCAACCCGAAATGATCCCCAAGGAGGAAGTTCTTGATCAGGAACAAAAAGGTAAGAAGTTAAAGATTGGAGTTTTAGCTGAGAAAGATGTCTACGAAACTCGCATTCCTATCACACCGCAGGGCGTAGAGTTGTTGGCCGCAAATAATCACCATGTTTTTGTTGAGGAAGGAGCAGGGAAGAGCTCCAGGTTTACAGATAATGATTATGCAGAAAGCGGAGCAATAATTACCTCCAGTAAAAGAGATATTTTTAAGTCTGATGTACTATTGAAAGTCTCACCTCTCCTTCCAGAAGAAATTGCCTTACTTAACCCAGGCCAAACAATAGTAAGTTCTCTCCATTTGGCTACCCGTAATGAATCCTATTTCAGGAAGCTCATGGAGAAAAGAGTTACTGCCATTGCCTTTGAGTTACTTAAAGACGATTGTCATGAGTTTCCTGTTTTAAGATCCATGTGTGAAATTGCAGGAACTGTTTCAGTAAGGATAGGTGCACAATATTTAAGTAGTACGGATAAAGGTAAAGGGATCTTACTTGGAGGGATAACAGGGATTACTCCAACGGAGGTAGTTATACTGGGGGCTGGAACAGCGGCTGAATATGCGTCCCGAACTGTGCTGGGAATGGGAGGTGTTGTGAAGATATTTGACAATGCTCTTCCCGCCCTTCAAAAAATTAAACAGCGGATTGGTAGGGAAGTTTTCACTTCGGTAATGCATCCACCGGTGCTCAAGAAAGCTCTTGAGACTGCTGATTTGGTTATTAGTACTTTGCAAAGGCTTGATAGAAAATCATATTTTCTTGTTCCTGAGGAAATGATCATGGGGATGAAAAAGGGTTCGGTTATTTTGGATATACATATCGATCAGGGGTCAAGCTACGAAACCGGCCGCTTGGCTTCACCAACAGAGCCTGTTTATGAAGAACATGGTGTTATTCATTATATGGTTCCAAACCTACCTTCTATGGTTCCCAGAACGGCTTCTATTGCTCTCAGTAATGTAATGATACCCTTACTGCTAAATAATGGTAAGTGTGGAGGTATACAGCAACTCATAAGAGAAGATCTAGGTGTTCGCCATGGAGTATATCTTTTCAATGGGATTTTAACCCATGAAATGATAGGTGGCTATTTTGGAATACCATCGAAGGATATTGATTTGTTACTCGCCGCCTACTAGCTTCTTGTTAATTAGAAAGTTGCCCTTATCTGAATATTTCCAGTGTGAATAATATTGTTGCCCTCAGAAATTCGGCCTTCGTAATATAAGTCTAATTGAATCACTTTGTTCAGTTTCCTTCTGAAAGCCAGATTGAGTAGGCCGTTATGACCGGGGAGGAATCCCTGTAGCATAACATAAGCTAGAGGTGAGTTAGTCTCTCCTTCAAATTGAATGGACAAATAGTTTATGTTGAGCTGAATTTGTCCTTTGGCTGGCATCTGGTAAGTCAAGCTTGCTTCAAGTCTGTGTGAATTGATGTTTTCTGATAGACCAATCCCTTTTTCTTTTCTCCATTCATGACTCAGTCCGGTTTGCCAATTATCGCCGGGCTTAAAGCCAAGTTCAATCTCGTTCCTTAGAAAGTCGATCTGATAATTCTTACTTGAGAAAAAGGAGGAGTTGTATTCTTTCTTACCTATCTCAGACAAGTTGGTGATCCAAAATATTTCCAGGGGTTTTATTCTAAGGATAATACGGTTGGCTATATTGCTTCTTTTATCAGTGCCATAATTCAATAATATCTGGCTCTGGTTATTTTCAAAATTATAATCAGCTCCAAAAACAGGATTAGTTTTGTTAAAGGAAAGAGTATTACGGAATTGTGTATTGCTACTCACGAGAAGGCTATCTCCTGTTTTACTGTAAAAAGGATTTAACTGATCGACAAAATTAGTCCGGTAACTTTTTTTATCAATTCTAAATGCCAGAGAGTTGCTTAACCTGGAAAATAGTTTTCCAGTTTTCGATTCCTGATTAAAAAAACGTCCTGCCTGGATATTAAGCGTTTGGTTAAATCTGTTAAGATAGGTTGGAATATAGTCTGTTCCGGGTCGGAAAATTCTTATGAAGTTTGCCTGGTCTCTGAAGTGGGCAGGTTCAAATTCATCAAGCTCCTTGTTCTCATTTTTGTTATAATCAGTCCAGGTATAATGCCCCTGTCCAGCTGCTACCTCTATGTAGGAGTACTCCATTTTTCTCTCTAGTCCTGATCCAATCTCATAAAATGTGCGAGATGAAACAGCTCCCTTTAGAATCTGGAAGTTTTGTTCAATTCTAGATGTAATAGATTGATCATTATTCTTCAGTAGGAGGTCTTCTGAATAAGATCTCAAGTTTCTCCAATTTGCTGAAAATGAAGTTCTATTGCCCTTTTTGCTTTTGAAATTCATCCCTGCATTAATTTGCCAGGCTCTGCTATCTTTAACCATATTGGTGTTTACTGGAATGTAGTCGTCACGAGTAGTGAAATTCAAATGCCAGGGTATTTTATTCTGTCGCACATTCTCTATTCCAAATTTCCATTCTTGAAACCTGAAGCTCCCTGTTGAGGAAGAGTCACTTTGATTATTGGTGCGAATATTCCCTTCATGGTTTTCACCAGCGAATATTTTTACATTGTTAAGTTCTTTTGAAAGCTCAATATTGTGTCGGCTAAATTTACCTTCGCTAAAAATGGATGATGAGTTCATTTGGCTTCCATTCCAGATAAGGGACCAGGTATTGCGGGACAGGTCACCCCGCGAAATATGGCGAAGTGCCTTGTATGTACCTGGGTAAGAAAGATATTCCATTTGGTAATCGGCAGTCAAACTGTCTTTGTTTTCCAGAGCAAGGCGAGTTCTCACGAAGTTCTCATTCAGGCTCAAGTTATTTTCTTCCAGGTTCCAATCACGTTCAAATTCTACCGACCTGAATCGCTCGACTGGATTAAAGTAATTACTAATTCGTCGGTATTCAATCTCACTTGAAAAGAGCCATGAAGAGTCTGTATTTAATGGATCAAGTCTTTTAATTCCAGTTGTAAAACCATATCCAATGTTATCAGATTTATCGAGTGATGAAAAACTATTGAGATCATTTCTGCTTAGTGCCATTTCTACAGTCATCTCCATCCTTGATCCCAATTTCTCACGCCCCCCTGCTGTGAATACTTGCTTGCTTTGAGGTGCAACAAGTTTTGTATATGGTGCATAGCTGCCTTGTGGTATGCCATCCAAGGGGGCGATCCATTCATAGACCTGGCCGTTTGCTGAGGAAGAAAGGGGCATGTAATTTCCGTTGTTGCTTCCGGCAAAAGAAAATCCTGCCTGGTATTTGGCACTATCAGGATTAATTGAATAAACGAGAATGCTATCATATCTTATGCCGTTTACTATTGTGTCCTGAAGTTTGTATAGAACCCTGTCATTTCTGAAGTCGGCAG
>CAYUNU010000073.1:4857-12152 GCA_964446195.1 uncultured Porphyromonadaceae bacterium
GTAATCAGGATTTTTGGTGTGAATCGGACCTCTGCTGTATTGTAGTCAATAAGGTAGTGGTTATCCTCTCCACGAATAAGTAAATCCCCGTCAACATAAACCTTTTCACTGCCCGCTATGATTTGAATATAGTTTTCCCCATTTTTCCCAATGAGGCGGTAGGGTCCCTGGTTCCCTTCCAGTCCCTGGATTTTATTAATATTGAATTTCCCCTTGACAACAGCCCCACTGATGCTGCTTGTAATCTTTGTTTTTTTTGAAGTGTTTTCTGTTAGCTGTGAAGTAATTCTGGCTCCTTGTACCTTTTTGTTTAATCTTAAAAAATATCCTGATGGAGATTCCATAACAAAATCCCCACCAAGGATTTCATTTTTGTTATTATAAATTCTGAGGTAAAGTCGATCGAAATCCTGGATCTGCTGTGTATTACCCTCTGGCTGTATAGGGATATTGGCATCACTTAGATTAGCTTCAATCATGAAATCCTTATTAATCTTTCCATTAAGTTGAAGGTTGAGATTTGATGACAGTGAAGGATCTCTCGAGTTTCCAATCATTAATCCTCTGGAAATATTTCCATTACTAACGATATCGGAGTTGGCAAAGGGATCTGTTGCTACAGATGGTTTGTACAGGGGGAAAGGTTTTTCAGTTAGGGGGTCTATTCTGTTGAAAGTGCTGTTTTTATGCTGCAGGGGCTTCAGCCAGGCAATAGGAAAAACTCTATATACCGCGCTTATAGAATCATATAGTTGGTTGAGTGATTGTGACGGATAAATAAATGCTCTGAAGTGATCAATTTTGTACTGGGAATCGGAGATTATGGTGCCATTTGGCAGTTTCAAAAAGAAACTCTCAGGGACAATAGACAAGGAATCGATCTGTATGCTATCAACAGGCAGCAAAATAACTTTTGTGCGAAGGTTGATGAGCCCCTGTCCGAACAGAGCGGATCCCAGAAAAAAACAAAATAATATCAGTAATATTTTTCTCATAAACAGCCTAAAACCTGCACGGTAAAGAAAGAACGAAAAAAGAAGAGGCGCAATATTTTGAGTCTCTCTTTTATTTAACATCAATTAGGATTGAGGTGACCGACAAATAAATGGAATCAGTTTATATATTGTATCTTTGAAGGGCAAATTTTAATCAGGGTTTGATGAAGAGATTTATTTTGATTCTAATGATTGTGGGGTTTGGTTTGACGGCTAAAACTCAGACAGTTGCGGACACGAGCTTATTGTTAAACATGTTTTCTTTTCATTTAAGCGGTCATCTTCCGGGTGGTGATATGGCACAAAGATATGGCATGAACCTTGGCGTAGGTGGATCCTATATGTTAAAAATGCAGTCGCAATGGATTTTAAGTGCTGAGTATAGTTTTTTCTCTGGAAACGATTTTAAGGAGGAAAATATTTTCAATATCATCACTGATGATAAAGGCTCTTTCATAAATATCTATGGTGAGGTGGGAGAGGCTGCATTTTATGAAAGAGGGTTTTATGCTGGATTGAAGGCAGGACGGTTATTCCCTATTTTTGGCCCAAACCCTAATAGTGGGCTCATGATTTTTGGATCAGCAGGATTATTGCAATATAAAACATTGATACACCATGACGGGGAGGCTGTTCCACTGCTAACGGGTGATTACACCAAGGGCTTTGACCATCTCTCTAATGGGTTTGCTACATCACAATTTATTGGTTATATGCATCTCGATAGTCATGAACCAATTAATTTCTTTGCCGGCTTTGAATTTCATCAGGGTTGGACCAAAAACCGGAGAGATTATAATTATGACATTAAAGGCCCTGATGATACACTGAGAAAGGATTTTCTTTTTGGGATCAAGTTTGGTTGGATATTCCCGATAAACAAAAGGACATCCAATATTCATTACTATTATTGATCCTATTTTAGGCCCCGAATTAAGTGCTAAAACTTTACAAAATAGGCATAGAGTTTTATTACCTCATAATTAGCTTGTTGGTGCCGTTTAATCAGCGCGCAAGTGCCTGGTTTAAGGGGCGAAAGAATCAAAAAATATGTCGAGGGCAGGATATTCAAATTGATCAGCCTGTTATATGGTTTCATGCTTCTTCATTAGGTGAATTTGAGCAAGGGAAGCCATTAATCAGAAAATGGCGGTTGGAGAAGCCCGGATATTTTATTCTGCTTACTTTTTTTAGCCCTTCAGGTTACCTGATCGAAAAGGATAACCCGGAAGTCGACAAGGTGATGTATATACCTCTTGAGAGAAGGCGCGATATCAAGTTTTTTCTCGACAGTTACCATCCCAGGATAGCGGTTTTTATCAAATATGAAATATGGCCAATTATTTTAGATGAGCTTTATCAAAGGGCAATTCCATCATTTCTTATTTCAGCCGTATTTCGAAAGAAGCAAATCTTTTTTAAATGGTATGGATCATGGTATTTATCTGTTCTTTCAAAGTTTTCGGAAATTTTTGTTCAGGACCCTTCCTCCTATCAATTGCTAATAAGCAAGGGTATTCGCAATGTTAAAATTGCAGGAGACAGTCGAATTGATCGTGTTCTTGAAATCGCAGAACAGAATGCTGAGATTGAAGGTATAAAAGAATTTGCAGGTGATAGTCGAATAATTATTGCTGGAAGTTCATGGCCCACCGAAGAACAATATTTAAATAAATTCTTGAGAGAAAACAGTCTGGAAAGGCTTAAGCTCATAATTGCTCCTCATGATGTCAATAATGATCATTTGAAGAGCATAAATGATCTATTTGGAAACAATCTAATAAACTATAGCCAACTATTGGATGATTTCTCGCTTGGAGAAGGAAAAACTGTGCTTCTTATAGACAGGGTTGGAATTTTATCAAAAATTTATCGATATGGTCATTTAGCCATTGTGGGAGGAGCTTTTGGTGCAGGCCTACATAGTGTTCTAGAGCCTGCTGTTTTTGGGATTCCTATTGTTTTTGGGCCTCGCTTTACTACGTTTATTGAGGCAAGTGAGCTTATCGAGATGCAAGCTGCTTTTTCGGTGAAATCATATGATGAATTTCGTGATAAATTGCTTGTTTTACTGAATGATGAAAATTCACTTTCTAGTGTTAGTAAGGGATGCAGGGAGTATGTTAATAAACGAAAAGGGGCTAGTTCCCTAATAATTAGCCATTTATTGGAAAAAGCTTAACAATTTGGTGTTGATAAAATCATGTTAACTTGATATTAACGGGGTAAAAAACTGGCATCCAACACGCTCCTAATTTTTCAGCATTTTTTGTTAATAAAATGGATTTTTAATTCCTTTTTTGCGAGCTATTTTTGATACTCGGCAAATAAGCCACCAGAAATTTGTAACCCTTTGTCTAACATTCTCATAGCCAAGAAAGCTGTATGTATATAGAAGAAATGTCTGTAAAAACTGATGCCGAGCGCAAAATCTACACCATTGATGAAGCCGTTGAGGCCTCAAAAAAGTATTTCCATGGCGATGAACTAGCGGCAACAGTTTGGGTAAATAAGTATGCCTTGAAAGACTCACAAGGCAATATTTATGAAAGTAGTCCTGCGGATATGCATCGCAGGCTGGCAAGGGAGATAGTAAGAGTAGAAAAGCGCTATTCAAACCCTTTGAAAGAGGATGAGGTTTTTGAAGTACTTGATCGATTCAGGTATATCATACCTCAGGGTGGGCCGATGGCGGGGATTGGTAATCCTTTTCAGATAGCATCTCTGTCGAATTGCTTTGTTATTGGTAATGAAGGACCGTCAGACTCTTATGGCGGAATTCTGAGGACAGATCAGGAACAGGTGCAGTTGATGAAGAGGCGTGGAGGCGTTGGTCATGATCTTAGTCATATCAGGCCAGCTTCAAGTCCGGTTTTAAATTCAGCTCTTACCTCAACGGGAGTAGTGCCTTTTATGGAAAGGTATTCCAATTCCACTCGCGAGGTAGCACAGGACGGCCGTAGGGGGGCTCTTATGTTGAGTATCTCAATTAAGCATCCTGATTCAGATGCTTTTATCGATGCTAAAACGGTTAAGGGAAAGGTTACAGGTGCAAACGTATCTGTGAAGGTGACAGATGATTTTATGAAAGCTGTGGTTAATGATGGTAAATTTATTCAGCAGTTCCCGGTTGAATCAAATTCCCCAAGGGTGGTTAAGGAGGTTGATGCAAAAAAGCTGTGGGAAAAAATTGTTCACAATGCATGGAAATCTGCTGAGCCAGGGGTTCTTTTCTGGGATACCATAATTAAAGAATCAGTGCCTGATTGTTATGATGACCTGGGATATAAAACTGTATCGACAAATCCATGTGGTGAGATACCTCTTTGTCCCTATGACTCATGTCGCCTTTTAGCTATTAATCTATACTCATACGTCGAAAATCCATTTACGGCGGAGGCGAAATTTAATTTTGAGAAATTCAAAAAGCACATCCATCTAGCCCAAAGGATAATGGATGATATTATCGACCTTGAGTTAGAAAAAATTGATGCTATTCTCTCAAAGATTGCTGCAGATCCTGAAGACTATGAAGTAAAACGAACAGAAGTAAAGTTATGGGAGAATATAAGGAATAAAGCTAATGAAGGTCGTCGTACAGGCATTGGTATAACAGCTGAAGGAGATATGCTTGCAGGGCTAAATCTTCAATATGGCAGTGAAAACGCAATCGATTTCTCAACTGAGGTACACAAAACACTTGCGGTTGAAGCCTATCGCTCATCAGTAACCATGGCAAAAGAGCGCGGATCATTTGAAATCTACAATGCAAAAAGGGAAGAGCATAATCCTTTCATTGCTCGCATCAGAGAAGCTGATCCCGATTTGTACAAAGAAATGACAATTCATGGACGCAGGAACCTTGCTCTTTTAACAATAGCTCCAACGGGTACTACCAGCTTGATGTCGCAAACAACAAGCGGTATTGAGCCCGTATTTATGCCTGTATACAGAAGACGAAGAAAGGTTAATCCCAGCGACCCTGAAACAGAAGTAACATTTGTTGATGAGGTTGGTGATTCTTGGGAGGAATATAATGTGTTCCACCATAAATTTATGGATTGGTTAACTGTTAAGGGGTATGATCCTGAGCAGGTAAAGACTTATGACGAGAAACAAATACAGGAGCTGGTGGAAAAATCGCCATACTACAAATCAACTTCTAATGATATAGATTGGTTGGCGAAAGTTCGTATGCAGGGACGAATCCAGAAATGGGTTGATCATTCTATTTCGGTAACAGTAAACCTGCCTGAAGAAACGACTGAGGATGTTGTTGGAAATGTTTATAAAGAGGCATGGTTGAGCGGTTGTAAGGGTGTAACTGTTTATCGTGAAGGATCAAGAGAGGGTGTTTTGCTCTCCAGAAAAGATAAGAATAGTATAAGCAGAGGAGATGCTCCAAAAAGGCCAAAGGTTCTCGATGCTGAGCTTGTGCGTTTTAGAAATGCCAAAGAGGAATGGATCGCTTTTGTAGGTATGCTAGAAGGGCAGCCATATGAGATATTTACAGGAAAAGTTGAAGAGGATGTGCTACTGGTTCCCAAATCAATTAATAAGGGTTTGATTCTTAAGGTCAAAAATGCCGACGGTACTGCTCGTTACGACTTCCAGTATACCGATAAGTATGGTAATCCCTGTACTGTAGGTGGCTTATCATATATGTTCGACAAGCAGTTCTGGAACTATGCAAAGCTAATTTCAGGGGTATTGCGTCATGGTATGCCAATCCCATATGTGGTAAATCTTATTTCATCGCTTAAGCTCGATAGTGAAAATATTAATTCCTGGAAAGCAGGCGTTGCAAGAGCATTAAAAGGTTTTATTCCTGATGGGACAAAAGCCCAAAAAGGTGAAACCTGTGAAGAATGTGACAGCGAGGATCTGGTTTATCAGGAAGGTTGTCTTATCTGTACCAAGTGTGGGCACTCAAAATGTGGCTGATAGGGCAGTATTGCAAGAAGGGAAGAAAAAAGAAAGTAGAGTTAAAGGGAAAAATAAATAGAAATATGAAACCTGGGGGATAATCTCCCAGGTTTTTTGTTTCAGATCTCTAAAATAGCTACCGCGTTGGCCCAATCTTTCACGTGGGAGATCGAAATAAATATCTTTGTTATTCCTTTTTCATCTGCCACTTCTTTGGCTTTTCCTGACAAACGGATTTCGGGTTTACCTTGCTCAACATGATATACTTCTATCTGTTCAAACCATATACCATCAATAAAACCAGTTCCTAATGCTTTTACGAAAGCCTCTTTTGCCGCAAATCTTGCAGCATAAAAAGGAGCAGGATCCCTATGAGAATCACTGTATTCCACTTCTTCCTTAGTAAAAACACGCTCTTTAAAAGCATCCCCCTTGGCAATAAACTTGCGGATGCGCTCAACTTCTATAATATCTGTTCCTATACCATAAATCATGGGGCAAATATAGGGAAAAAGGCAGAAGGCAGAAGGCAAAAGGCAGGTTCAGCGAACCAAAAACAAATACCCCTTCCCCTTCAGTGTTTGAATCTGAACTTTGGGGTCTTCGCTGAAATAGCCACGGAGTTTTCTGATGTATACATCGAGGTTACGTGAATTGAAGAAGGAGTCATCTCCCCAAACAGACATCAGGATATCTTTTCGGTCGCTTACCTGATTGAGGTTGGCTACCAGGATCTGCATGATCTCCATTTCTCTTTGGGAGATATTAATTTTTCCTGATGGAGCCAGTAAAAGGTATCTGCCTGGTTGGAAAAGATATGATCCAAGCTGGATGTCATCAGACTGGGGAATAGATGGTGATTTAACTCCCGTAACGATCTCCAGTTGGTTTTTTATCCTGACAATCAGCTCTTCAATACTGAAAGGCTTTCTCATGTAGTCTGTGCCACCTGCTTCGAAGCCTTTAACCAGATCTTTAGTCTCAACTTTTGCAGTTAGGAAGATGATAGGGATTTTGGGGTACATGGATCTGATCTGCCTGCATAGTGTATATCCGTCGATATTGGGCAGCATAATATCCAAAACGACAATATCAGGAGTAAAAAACTTGAAGCCATTGGTTACTCTGGCACCATCGGTTTCCCACTTTACCTCAAAGCCTTGTGTTTCCAGGGTTTCGAAAACTATTTTTCCTAAAAACTGCTCGTCTTCAATATAATAGACCTTAGGCTTCATTTTTATCAGGAAATATTAGAGTAAAAATACAACCCCCTTCGGGATTATTGCTCAGTTCAATAGATCCATCGTGTTGTTTCATCACTTCAGATGCAAAACTTAATCCAAGACCATAGCCCTTAACATTATGTTTGTCGCC
>CAYUNU010000074.1:0-12097 GCA_964446195.1 uncultured Porphyromonadaceae bacterium
TTGCCTATGAACCTGGCAAATATGCTGTTAAAAAGGTCAATGTGGGATTTGAACGAAAAGCTATAACGGCGATAATGGGCCCATCAGGATGTGGTAAAAGCACTTTGTTAAGAGCCTATAACAGGATGCATGAATTATATCCTAATATAATCACTGAAGGGAAAATCTTGCTAAATGGAGAGGACATATATGAAATGTCAACCATTTCTTTAAGAAGAAAGATTGGAATGGTTTTTCAACGACCAAATCCCTTCCCTACTATGAGCATTTCTGATAATGTTATTGCAGGCTATAAGCTGAATGGCATAAGATTAAAAAAGTCTGAAAAAGAAGAAATTGTGGAGACGTCCTTACGCGATGTAACTCTTTGGGATGAAGTTAAAGATACTCTTTACAAGAAAGGTTCATTTTTATCAGGCGGACAGCAGCAGAGACTATGTATTGCTAGAGCACTTGCATTTAAACCAGAGGTAATATTACTCGATGAACCAACTTCAGCTCTTGACCCAATTGCAACTGCAAAAATTGAGGATATGTTAGAAGAGCTTAAAAAACAGTATTCAATTATTATGGTCACACATAACATGTCCCAGGCAGCGCGAATATCAGATTATTCATTGTTTATGTACCTTGGTGAAGCTATTGAGTTTGGGAAAACAAAAGATATGTTTACACATCCGAAAGATCCCAAAACAGAGGCTTATCTTACAGGAAAATTTGGTTGATCAATTATGCAAAATTTGAAGAAATGAGCAAAAGAAAACAACAAGCAATAGATGAAATTATTCAACTGATAAAACATTTTTCCAGCGAGATTCTAAATCAGCTCGACGTGCTTGAAAAAATCATGGAATCATCAGTTATTGATTTGTCAGATGAACAAATTTCCGAATTAAAAAAGCGGGAGAAGGAATTTGATAAGCTGGAAGTGAAAGTTAGTGAGGATATCATTAACTGTATTGTGTTGCATCAACCTATGGCTTCCGACCTGAGAACACTTATGTCATGTTATCGCATTTCTATAAACCTGGAGCGAATTGGTGATCTGGTTATGAATATTGTTAATTTTATCTTGAAGATGAAGGACCGGACAGTATTAAAAATAATGCCCGGAGTAATAGATGAAATGTTATCATCAAGTATCAACATGGTGAGAAAGGCTATATTATCCTTTTCAAATAATGACAAAGAATATGCACTTTGGACTATAAAAATTGATAACGAAATTGACGAGCTGAACCATAAGCTTATTAAGAAAGCAATTTCAGAAAGTGATGTGAATAAGGAAACCAGAAAATTGATGTTAGGATTTATTCAGTTGAACGGAATAATTACCAATATTGAAAGGATTGGAGATCATGCAACTAACATAGCCGAATCATCAATTTATGCAATGGAAGGAACTGATTTACGACATCAGAATATCCAGGGACTTTCAGGAAATGATAAAAAATAATCAAAACAAACAGTTAATATGGAAGATAATCACATAAATATTCTCGTAGTGGATGATGAAGAGGATTTATGTGAAATCCTGCAGTTCAACCTCGAAAGTCAGGGTTATAATGTTTCCAGTGCAAATTCCGCAGAAGAAGCACTCAAAAAAGATCTTAAGAAATTCAATTTGATATTATTGGATGTTATGATGGGCGGGATATCAGGATATAAGCTGGCAGAAAAAATCAGGAAGAATTTAAAACTCTCAACTCCAATTATCTTTCTTACTGCCCGTAGCACTGAAAATGATTTGCTAACTGGTTTTAATCTTGGAGCAGATGATTATATAACAAAACCTTTCTCCATTAATGAAGTATCAGCAAGGGTAAAAGCAGTTCTCAGCAGATCCAATAAAGGGATTTTTGCACATACTATTGATTATGAAGATATCACATTAAACATCGATAATAAATCTCTGACTATCAGTGGAGATATAATAAACCTGCCTAGAAAGGAATTTGAAATATTCAGCCTCTTATTGAAAAATCCAAATAGGGTCTTCACTCGTGAGGAAATATTATACCGTGCCTGGCCCGACGAAGTTATTGTTAATGAGAGAACTGTAGATGTCAACATCACCCGGTTGAGAAAAAAACTACATCCTTATGGAGTAAGGATATTAAACAAACCGGGATATGGGTATTTTTTTCAACCTAAAGAAGAGAATTAGTCGATATGCGTTTTAGAAATACATTTAGAAGGAAATTATTTATTTATTATTTCACAGTATTTGCGGTTTTCGGACTCATACTGCTGTCATTCCAATATTCAAGAGAGAAGAGGTACAAAACGAAGGAACTTGAAAGTTCCCTCGATCAGGTTGCCGGAATTGCTAATAGCTTTCTGCAATTAAACGGCTATGCTGATCAGGGTAATTATAATATCCTGGATTCACTACATCTTCTTCTGCCAAATCAGGATATACGCCTGACTATCATTTCCTTGAACGGTGAAGTGTATTATGATTCCTCAGTTGACAACGAAGCTGAAATGGAGAATCACCTACAGCGTGCAGAAATTCAAAAAGCACTGTATAATGAAACAGGCGGAAATGTAAGGAAATCTGCAACAACCGGGTCGAGCTATTATTATTACGCCAGATATTACCCTCAATATTTCATAAGAGTTGCAGCATTATACAATATGGAGGTCCGCAGTCTTCTGCAAGCCGAAACTACTTTTTGGTTTGTATTCCTTGCCAGTTTCATAATAATCTGGTTTGTGCTTGCATATGTAACCGGAAAAATGGGAGAGGCAATTAACAAATTGAAAGAATCACTCATCAGACTTAGGACAGGCAATCCACAGGATCAGGATATTAGTTTTCCCGATAATGAATTAGGTGTTATTGGTCGTGAGTTCATGGATATGTACTCTCGTATAAACGACACCAAAAATGAGCTCCTGCAGGAAAAAGAAAGACTGATCAGTCACCTTCATGCATTGAACGAAGGGGTTAGTCTTTTCGACAAGGAGAAAGATGAAATATATCACAACAACAACTTCATTCAATACTTAAACTTAATAGCGGATAAGCCAACAATTTCTTCAAGCGGAGTATTTGATATACCCGAATTCACAGATATTACAAGCTTCATTGATAGCAATCTGGCTAGTCCGAATCCATTTAGCCAACTGGAATTACCTCGTCTAGAATATGTTATACAAAAAAGCGGTAGATTTTTTAAAGTATTAGCTGTAATATTTACCGACAAAAGCTTTGAGATCAATATTACAGATGTTACCAGGCCGGAAAAAAGAAGAATCATCAAGCAACAAATGACGGCCAATATTGCTCACGAATTGAAAACACCTGTATCATCTGTCAGGGGATACTTGGAAACGATATTAAATAATCCTGATCTTGACCCAGGCAAGCAGAAGCATTTCATTGAAAAAGCATTCTCCCAGGCTGAAAGACTAACAGAATTGATTAACGATATTGTGGTTCTAAATAAAATCGAAGAGGCAGGTGATCACTTCGAACTGGAAGCTATTGAGCTAAATCCTATTCTCAGCGAACTGAGCGGAATGTATTCTCAAAGGATTGCAGAGAAGAAAATGCAGTTGTCTATAAATGTTAAGCCTGATGTAATAATAAAAGGGAATCACTCTCTTCTGTTCTCAATATTCCAAAATTTACTCGAAAACTCTATCAACTATGCCGGCGAAGGAACGCTTGTGAGTATAAACCATTATCTGGATGATCAGGAATATCATCATTTTTCATTCATGGACAATGGCTTGGGCGTGGATGAAAAGCATTTAAACAGGCTTTTTGAGAGGTTTTACCGTATTGATAAGGGAAGAACCCGAAAAAGTGGAGGAACAGGCTTAGGGCTTGCTATCGTCAAGAATGCTATACTGCTTCATAAAGGCGATATCAATGTAAGAAATACTAAAGATGGTGGTTTAGAGTTTCTTTTTAACCTGCCTAAAGGGTAATTGCTGAGTTCAGGATGCTGGGTGCTGGGTGAAAAGTTTTTTATATTTGTGCAAGCTTTTTCCTCTAACCTGAAACCTATCAGCATGATAAAAAGAATCTTTGTTTTTTCGTCTTTACTAATCCTTTTACTAAGCTCTTGTAATAACATTCCGGAAAGGCCTAATGTTATCCTGATAATGTCGGACGACATGGGTTTCTCGGATATTGGATGCTATGGAGGAGAAATAAGTACTCCTAATCTTGACAACCTGGCCTTTGATGGTATACGATATACTCAGTTTTATAATACGGCACGCTGTTGCCCCACCAGAGCCAGTTTGTTAACCGGCCTTCATCCTCACCAGGCTGGAATAGGAGAAATGACTAATGAGGGTTGGCAAGAAGGATATCATGGAGATTTGAATGAACATTGCGTTACTATAGCACAGGTACTTAAAGAATCAGGATATATTAATTACATGACTGGCAAATGGCATGTAACCTTGCATGACAAAGCTGATAGCCCAAATCATAACTGGCCTTTGCAAAGAGGCTTTGATAAGTTTTACGGAACGATCACCGGAGCAGGTAGTTATTACGACCCAACAACATTATGTAGAGGAAATACTTTTATTACTCCCGAGAATGATCCTGAATATCTGCCTGATAGGTTCTACTACACCAATGCGATCACTGATAACGCCATAAAATATTTGGAAACCCACGACAAGCAGAACCCTGATAGTCCTTTCTTCCTATATATGGCTTATACAGCAGCCCATTGGCCAATGCATGCCTTGCCGGAGGATATTGCAAAATATGATGGACTTTATGATGCAGGATATAATCCAATGCGTGAAGCAAGGTTAAAAAAAATGATTAAGCTGGGGATTTTGCCATCCGACGCTGAAATGTCACCTGCTGTTTGGAATTGGGATGAGCGCCCCCATCAACAATGGGAGTCTGATATGATGGAGGTATATGCTGCTATGATTGAATGTATGGACAGGGGAATAGGTAGAATTGTTGATCTCTTGAAACGTGAAGGACAATTAGATAATACCCTGATCTTTTTTCTACAGGATAATGGTGCCTGTGCCGAAGCCTGGCTCAATAATGTCGACAATAATATTTATGACACTCTGAAATTCAAATCCTTAGGAAAAGATGGCCTCCAAACACGCATCTGGCCACCAATGCAAAAGCGAGATGGAGGTCCCGTGTTAGTTGGCCCGGAGGTAATACCCGGCCATGATGGCTCTTATCCACTATATGATGTAGGTTGGGCAAACTCATCAAATACGCCTTTCAGGTATTATAAACACTATATACACGAAGGAGGTATATCAACACCTCTAATTGTGCACTGGCCTGATGGCTTTGATACCAAAGGTGAAATCTTTGATCAAATGGGACAACTACCAGATATTATGGCAACAATTGTTGATGCTACAGGGGCAAGTTATCCTGATGTTTACAAGGAAAACAATATACACCCAATGGAGGGTGTAAGTCTGGTCCCAACCTTTGACGGAGATACAATAAACCATCCCCCACTCTTCTGGGAACATATTGGTAAACAAGGAGTAAGGAATGGTGACTGGAAGCTTGTTGCTAAAGCCGGAAGAAAGAAACCCATACCCATGGAAGCCTGGGAGTTATACAACATCAGGAATGACCGTTCAGAATTACATAATTTATCCGCAAAGTTCCCTGCAAAAGTTGAGGAACTTGCCACGATGTGGGAAGAATGGGCCGAACGGGCGAAGGTTTATCCTTATCCTGGAAGAAATAATTAGGCTACACCTACCTGAGATGCTCCAACACAGGAGCTTAATGGTCCTAATATTTTAAAATGCCCTGAGATAAATTTTTATCTCGATATCTCTAGTTCTAAAATTTTTCCTGATTTTAAAATCACCAGCTGTTTCTTACCATAAGCATACAGTTCAACCTTCTGGGACTTATCAGAAAGAAGTTTAACTTTTAATCCTGATGTATCCCATTCAAGACTCTTCACTTCTATCTGTCCCCGGCATAGCACACCTTCAATTTTACCTGTATCCCATTGTTTTGGAACTGCAGGAAGAAGTTTTATTTTACCTGGATCAGAGGCAACCAACATTTTAATTATAACTGCTGGCTGTCCACCACTAATATCCATGTTAAACAGCTCTTTTGCGTTATGCATTGACGCCATATTACTGAGCCAAAACCTGTTAACAAGATGTTGCAGACACTCATAGGCTATCTCAGCCTCGCCCAAACTTGTTGCAGCCTGTCCCAACTGAACTAAACCGAAAGACATAAAACCGGATCTTTTACCCCTCCAATGCTTATCCAATTTATAAAGTATACTGTTTTTAAAAGCTTCCTGAAGTTCAGGGCTGTTTTCAATTTCAGGAGTTATGCCATCATAAAGAGGATATAATTGAGATGAGTGCCTGTGAGCATCGTTATTATCCAGTCTGGGTGTAAGCCATTCCTTAATCATACCATTCTCATCAATCATATAATCAGGCATTTTGCTGAGCATGCTTTGCCATTCGCCTACCCTATCCTTATTAACCTTCATAGTATTAGAGGCTGCAATCAAATTAGAAAAAAGCTCTTTGGCAGCAGCAACATCCATGGTAGCATTGAAGGTCCCCTGAGAATTAGTGTTACCTGGTGTGTTTTCAGGTGACTGTGTAGGTGAAAAAATGTATTTGCCATCAGGCCCTTCGTAAAGATAGTCTTCAAAAAATACAGCACATTTCTCCATAAAAGGAATAGCATGTTCCATCAGGAATTTTTCATCTCCGGTATATAGGTAGTAGTCGTAAAAGAAATGAGCAGCCCAGGCCGCACCTCCTACCCAAAAGCCACCGGCAAAAGATCCAGCTAAAGCATTGTTATAACCATTTGTAGTTGAGCGAGAAGGTAAAACCACTCCCCTGCAACCAAAAAGATGCTTTGCGTTTATTTCAAGCCAAGGAACAATAGATTCAATATAGGAAGTATAAGCCAACATCAACTCAGGATTATTGCCCATAAGCATAGCAGCAATAGCAGACGGCACATTACCATTATGCGTAAAATCACTGGCCCAGTCGGGGACAAAAGTGCCTGCCCAAACTCCCTGAAGTACTGGAGGTAACTCTCCTGTACAAGAGATAATATTGTATCGTGCAGCATCAAACTCCTTCTCAATCAAGGCTTTATTCATATTTTCCATTGTAGACTCATTGATGAGCATTTCTGTAGTCTTGAGGTGATCTTCCCCACCTCCCAGGTCGAGTTTCATCCTGTTAAACATCTCACCATGAATTAGAGCATGCGGAGCTAGCAAAGCGTCATAATCCTTTGGGTATTCGGAAAGCTTAGCCTGCATTTCAGTTACCTTTGAAATAGTCGGATCATAAATCAAATCCAGATCAACAATAATTAGTACCTCATCCGCATCCGTAATAATAATATTCTCACCGGATGCTTCCATCTTACCTCCCGTAAGCCATATTCCTGCAGTACCTTCAACTTTCTGGACACTACCCGGGTATGCCTGAGCAAAACCGTGCTCGTATGTCAGGAAATTATCTTTCGCCGCAATTTTAACATCTTTAATATGACTGGAAAACCTTTTGGCGGTGCCTTCTATATAGTTATACCTCAGCTTATCAGAGGGAATCCTGCGTTTTAGTCGAAGATCACAACTAACTATTCCTCTTTTGGAGCCTGTAATCTTCATCACTGCAATTCCATCAGCTCGTGACACGAATAATTTTCTTTCATAACTACCATTTTTATCCGACCAATAAACAGTAGTTTCACCTGTTTCAAAGTTGACCGAACGCACATAATCCCGGATCTCATAATCAGTATTCATGATAATCCCCATATCAAAGGTTGGGACAAAAGGATCGGGGTACATAAAACTCTCCTGACCGGAAAGATCCATCTGCAATTGGGTAGCCTGACGATACAACCCTTTATCAATAAGTTGTCTGATCTCAAATAATCGAGCAGATTGATCAGGCGGCATGGTGGGAGGGCCCATTGGCAGAAACATCCTCTCATGAGTGAATATAATCGTTTCATCCAAGGGTCGACTAAATACATTTGCTCCAATTGTTCCATTGCCTGTTATAAGCCCCTCCTCCCAGGTAGATGCAGGTGAGGTACTTATGAAACCGCGATCGGGAACATCTATCTGAGCAAAAACAAAACTGGGAATAAGCGCTAATAATAAACTAATTGATCTCATTACACATTATAAATTAAAGAGTTAAATAATATCTTAATTGTTTAATTTCTCAAACTCCAGGCTATACGACCTCAGTGTTTTTTCCGCTGTCTCGAACCAGGCAGAAACTTTTGTTTCGCCGGTATTTAGCTTGACAGAAAAAACTATCTCATCCCTTCCCTTCTCAAGTATCTTTTCATATTCCTGATCACCAATTTTGAGGTAGCCTTTAAATATTTTACTTCCTGCCAATGTTTCACCTGTTTCTCTTGGCCTAACCCAAGGTTTTATTTTGTACTCACCTGCCTCTTCCACATTGACCACCCAAAAAGCTGATTCGTCCTTTGGCCTATGCGAATCATGACTATAGAGCATACATGGATTTTCTTTTTCATTTCCTAAAATGATTGGATTATACTTATCAAAATTGTCTGAAATTTTTTCCCACCATAGTTCATATTGAGCTCTGAGATCGTTTACAACCTCCTTATTTTCCAGAGACACGTCTTTCGTTTGGCCCGGATCTTTATTAATATCATATAGCTCAAGGCTATCCCTCATCAGCAATCTCCACTCTTCTGTAAGAACCTGATATTCTTTGTATTTCACTGGAAATTCGACTCTCTGGTTGTGAACAAAAAGTGTGCGTTCCGGCCAGGATTCATTAGGTTTGGTAATCAAAGAATTCAAGCTTATTCCATCAAAGCTGCTGTTTTCAGGTGTTTCTAAGCCACACCAATCAATTAGTGTAGGAAGAATATCTATATGAGCAGTTAAATTTGAAACATCAACACCTCCGACAATGCCCCCATTTGGCCATCTTATATAACAGGGAACCCTGTGAGCATTCTCATATCCCCAAATCTTCCCTCCCCTCATTCCGCAGCTGTAGCCTTCCAGAGGAAAACCCTGATCATCGATAATAATCCCACCAAACCAGGGACATGGCCCATTATCAGTCATGAAAATAAGAATGGTATTATCCGAAATTCCAAGTTCATCTATTTCTCTCAGGAAAACCCCCAGGTCTTCATCAAGCTTGCTCACCATACCATAATAATTTGACAGCCTTCCCGGCACAATCGATCTGTATGGTTCGGAGTAAGATGAATCAACTGTTAAGGGAGCATGAGGAACATTAGTTGCCACGTAGCAGAAAAATGGATTATCCAGATTCTCTTTAATATACTTCATAGCTTCGGTAAACCATACAGTATTACAGTATCCTGAGTATTTTTCATATACTCCATTGTGAACATAGGTATCATCAAAATAATCATTGCCAAAATAATCTGGATTTGGGCCAACACCCCCACCTCTATGAATCACTGACTCCTCAAACCCTCTGTCTATTGGTCTGAATGGATAATTCTCACCCAGGTGCCACTTCCCAAAAATGGCAGTCTTGTATCCGGCATCTTTAAAGACCTCTGCAATAGTAACATTATCTGTGCCCAGTAGAGATCTACCACCAATCGTATGCCATACACCGGTTCTGGATGAGTACTGTCCGGTTAATAAAGCTGATCTGGTTGGGGCACAACATGGATCTACGTGGAAATTAGTTAGACAAATACTCTGATCATGAAGTTGATCCATTGCGGGTGTCTTGACATAAGGACTACCATGAGCCCCAATATCACCATAACCCTGATCATCAGTCAAAATAAGAATTACATTCGGATTGTTCTTCCTGTCAGTACAAGATTGCAAAACAAAGAGGGCAATTAGTATGGTAGAAAAGTAAATATTGAGTTTCATGTATAATTATTTTGAATGCTAAGTTTAACTTACATCAGGATAAATTCATTTCAGTATAAATGTAAGATTAACAAGTTACAGAGAGCTCCTTTTTTTTAGCATATTAATACACAAAATTCAGTAAAAAAAAAGACCATCCTAATTGTCTAGGATGGTCTCTTTGTCTGTAAAAGTGGTTAACTTTTTATTCCTGATTTAGTTTCTTGAGGAATTTGTTTTACTACGCAGGGTGGTGGGACTAAATCCGGAACATCAATAAAAACATGAACGCAATGACTATTTATTCAAAACTCAAATCTCAATATGCTAGAAAACTTTTAATTTCTTGAATTTTGCTTCACTATATATAAACAAATAGAATGCCAAAACCACAAAAGCAGTTCTAGCCAGTCATAACACTCTGTTAATGTCTACAATACAAATAATGGGAAAAATCTGTTTGGAATTTTAGTCTTAACAGACTACTACGTAATTTCGGAGGTGCCACTAAATAGAGTAGTCGACATATATTATTATTAGCCGAATTGTCAACGCTTAATACCTAGTTTTTTCATTTTAGACTCAAGAGTTGTGGGCTTCATTTCCAAAATTGCTGCTGCACCATTTTCACCTCTAATCCTCCAATTCACCTTTTCCAATACACTAAGAATATGTTCTTTTTCAACATCAATCAAAGACGAGGAGAATGTTTCTTTATCCTGATTCTTTTTTTCTACAAACCAATCACCAATGGCCAGGCTATCGCCCTGATTTATTACCATGGCTCGTTCAATGATATTCTCCAGCTCCCTAACATTGCCAGGCCAGTTATATCTTTTCAAATTCTCTATCACTTTCTTAGGGACAGATTTTATCTTCTTTCCCATATTCCGCTCAAATTTCTTTATGAAATGATGAACCAGAAGAGGTATGTCTTCAATTCTACGATTCAGTGGAGGGCAAGTTATCGGAAAAACATTAAGACGATAAAAAAGGTCTTGTCTGAATTCTCCTTCGCTAACAAGTTTGTCTAAGTCGCGATTTGTGGCTGCAATAAGTCGGACGTCAACCTTAATTGTTGTAGAACTTCCAACAGGTTCAAATTCTTGCTCTTGCAATACTCTTAGTAGTTTAGCTTGTAAACCAAGAGGTAAATCTCCTATTTCATCCAAAAAGATAGTACCTCCATTTGCCAATTCAAATCGCCCCATTTTCTTCGCTAACGCACCGGTAAAAGCACCCTTTACATGCCCAAACAACTCGCTTTCAATAAGTTCGGCTGGAAGAGCAGAGCAATTTATCTTGACCAGGGGTTTATTACTCCTATCGCTACGGTTATGTATTGCTCTGGCTACTAACTCTTTTCCTGTACCTGTTTCACCCAAAATCAAAACAGCTGTATTAGTTTTAGAAACTAAGCTTATCTGCTCGAACATAAGCGATACAACTTCTGATTGACCAACAATTTCAGAGAAGTTATGTACTTGTTTTATTTCATCTTGTAGATAGTAGTTTTCATTTTGAATTTTATCCTTCAAAAGCTGAACCTCATTTAATGCAATTTTTAAATCATCACTTGCTTTCTTAGCAACAGTTATATCCTCTGATACTTTCAAGTAATTAACAATTTTTTGGTTGGAGTCAAATATGGGAGAGATTGAAGCTGATTCCCAATAAAAATCACCATTCTTCTTTCTATTCAAAAAAGTCCCCTTCCACTCTTTTCCTGAGCTTATTAATCCCCACAAATTATCGTACTCCTTTGGGTCAGTCTTCCCCGACTTTAATATTTGTGGTTTTTTGCCTAAAGCATAATCCTTTGAATAACCAGTAATTTCCGTAAACTTTGGGTTGACATATTCAATAATACCATTTAGGTCTGTAATAACAATAGTAGCCGGACTTTGATGAACGACTGCCGAGAGCCTTAAAATTTCATCGTTCGCTTTGCGTTGAGCCTCTTCCCTCCTTTTTTTCTCAAAAGCTCCTTGAACAGCAGGTCCAAGCCTCTGGATATGTCCCTTTGTAACATAATCATCCGCTCCGGCTTTCATACATTCAACTGCAACCTCTTCATTAACTGAGCCTGTTAGCATAACAAATGGCACACCTGGAGATAATCTCATCCGTATTTTCAAAGCCAACAAGCCGTTAAATGTTGGCATTGCATAATCAGAAATAATAAGATCAGGTTTAAATTCTTCTAAAGCATT
>CAYUNU010000075.1:0-11857 GCA_964446195.1 uncultured Porphyromonadaceae bacterium
ATGTAGATATTGTGTTGATATTTACTCCTGATATTTTTGGAGACGGTAAATACAACGACTTAATGTCTCTTATCAAAATCGAGGGAGAGCTTGCCTTTGCAATCCCGGATAGTTCCTTGTAGTCGATCAGGATATCGTTAATGCTTTCTTCAGCACTTTTTTGAGGAAAAACTTTTCCAAATAATTGATCAGGATTTGTGCTTTTTTCCTGGGAGAATTTAAGCAGTTTGCTCCAATAGTCGATGAATATTCCAACTGCCTGTTCGATCTCTTTTCTAAAGAATTCATTCCCGGCAGCACTGCCATCAAGGTAACCTCCTAAAGAGAATCTCACAAAACCAGCCTGATATGGCAGGACAGATAAACCTCTTTCCCTAGCAAGCCTTAAAGTGAATTCCTCGAGATAAACCAGGGCTTCCTTGTTTAGTATCATGAGGTTAAAGAGGTATGAACCATCTGATTCAAGAATTCCTATTTCATTTTGGACCTTCTTTTCTTCAATCACTTTTAAAGCTGTTGTTCGGGCCATGTCAAGGCGCTTGTTGGATTCGCTCCTGAACTCTTTATTTATTCTGAAACGATTGAGCGCTTTTACCAGATGTTCCTTGTAGTAAGAGAAAAATGGCTCATCTTTATATTTAAAATCGTCGGGCAGCTCAAGAACGTCGAGCTGATCGAGCGACTTCAGCTCATCCAATAGGAAGATATGAAGCGGGCTTCCCTCAAAAAGAGAAACTCTTGGAGATCGCCCCGATTTACCAAATACCTTGCCTGGTATATTTGCCTCAATCTCGGTTTTAATGTATTCAACGAGCTTGGCTTTGATTTTATATCTGGATGCATCTTTAGGCAGATTTTCATCCATCCTGACTTTTATCCTTTTGGCTAGCTGGGCAACTTCTAGTGTGTTAACCAGTAAGAACAAGGAGTTAGTGTTTGCTCGTTCAATTTCGAAAAGTTTTCGGGCAAAATCAATAACATCTTTTCGTCCTGGAGTAGCTGCTAAGGAGCCAAGACGGTCGCCTGTCGCACCAAGATTTTTTGTGGTTGAAAGAGAGGTAACCATGCTAATGGTGGGATAGGATCCGAAGTTGTTCATTATGTAGCGCGAAATAGTGCGCCATTTTGGTTCTTCGGGATCATCAATCTTAACGGCGTCATTATATGCCTCATCCAGAAATAGTGTGATCTTGGTTTTGTTCAGAAACTTCAGAAAGCGTATGAGAGCCTGATTGTTGAAATCTGTATACCCGGTTGGGTTTGCCGGGTCATTGATTACAAAAGTTGTGTTCTCACAAAAACGATCCCATAAAGTTCCGGTATCGTCAAATAAGTGGAAAGTGTCACGTATCCTTTCAAGTTTTAGCTGCAGCCTTTCAAAATCAACCCTCCCGTTATCAAAGAGCTCTATGTTTATGTCAAAGGGATTGATGTCAAAACGGTCGGGAGGGAAAAGATCCCTATACTCCCACGAAGCTTCTTCAACAAAATAGATATATGGATTGGGCTGACGGTTTTCCCAAAAGAGAAGATCCCTGATGATCATCTGGACGTCATCAGAAACGGAGGACTTTTCCAGTGTGGATAGTTTCGATATAAAGTCTTGGATAATAGCCTGGTCCTCAGCTGACTTATTGTCGTATTTGCTTTTAATGCCAAGGTCGATTATTAGGTTTTTAAACCTGCCTTTATTATCGGCTTCATTTTCTACCTTGGTTAAATACTCTTTATACTTCTCCAGAAACAGGTTAATTCCAAAATTCTTGTGAAAATGGTTATGCAGCGTGCGCTGATAGTTGTCCGGCATCACATCCAGAACCACGTTGCAGTTGTGGATGATCTTTTTATTTACGGGTTTAAGCTTTCTGTTGAGAAGAAACTCTCCAAATGTTTTTATCTGAGTTCTTCCTCCACCTTCAACAATGGTTGATATCTCCAACTTTCTGTTACCTGAATAGAAATAATCCAGTGTTCGTTCTTCGAATTCCTTTACCAGTTCCTTGTTGAGTTTTCTATGCTCTACCGGATCTTTGGTTCTTTCAATCAGGCGAATGAATTGGCGGAGCTTAGATAATATATACTTGTCTTTAATGATCTGTCGGGCAAATTCATCAAACTTGTAAAGCATAATATCCTGGTCCGGTTTTTCCGGACTAGCAAGCTGCTCATCCTTGATCTGTTGGATCTCTCTGTCGTACTCAGCTATCTGGTTTTCAATTTTCTCTGTGAATTTCCTGAGGTTTTCGCTATTCACCTTGTCAATTATGAGGCGAAGGTTCATCTGTGTATTGGCAGGAGCACCCAGCTTCTTTGTATGAATCTTATCAAGTGTGTTAATGATACCATTGTGGAAGGCAAAAACCAGACATGTATTTGTTGCCTTGGATTCAGGTGAGTCATCAAGAAAAATTGTCCTGTTCAGGAAGGGCATAAAATCAGGACGACTTAATATGTTCTTTCTTAAAGATGGAACTCTTATGGCGAAAAGAGCAACAGGATCTTTTTTCATCTCATCAATCAGAGAGTCGGCATCTGTGTAAGTGATTTCCTTTACTATGTCACCTGTAAAAACTTCTTCCCGAAGTAATTTAACTGCAGTTTCAGCAGTCCCGGATACTAAGGTTCTGATTAACCCATTCAGACCTTTAAAATTAACCGTTGATTCTGTCCGACTCAGGAAAAACGCTTTTTCTTTTGCCGTTGTGTAGTGTGTTGATTGATTGATCGTCTGATCAAGTACATCAAGCATGTAGTTCCATTGCGCTTCTTCAACATCATCATTAATCCCAATAACATCCCTGAACTTTCTAAGTACCCGAACCTCATCACCCACAAGTATTCGGTATAGAAAATCTATTGTTTGTTGTGTAACCGGTGGCGTACCAACGGAGAAGTTACTAAGCTTAAGGATGTTTTCAAGGCGTCTCTTGTCGGCTTCGTCAACAAGCTCATTGTCAATTGCAAATCTTAACTTTTTCTTAAAAGCATTACTCTGTGATGAATACAAAAAAGCCTTGGAATCCTGGGTCGGAGTCAGCATCAGACTAGTCTCTGTGTAACCAGGTAGCGATTCTTTTAACTCAAGCAGAAAACGATTAATCTCAGCAGCCTGTATGTCTGGATCCAGCTGTTCTTCATAACAAACTCGCACAAATGAGCGGAGAGTTTCCATTACATGTTCCGGGAGGAAATTCTCTGCCCTCTCGCCCAATGAGGAATATAAGTTAATGAATTCTCTGGCTTCCTCGTTCAGTTTAGCTTTTGGTGATCCTGATAATCTCATGACAATAATATTTATTAAGGACAAATCTAATCACTAAGAGTAGATGTCTAAGTAATATTTCAATGCATTTAATTAATTTATGAAAGAATCTTTGTAAAAATGGTAAAAACATAAATAGAAAAGTGAAAAAATGAATAAAAGTAGCAAATATAGAAGTGAAAATATTAATTTTGAGTTTAATGAATAGATTGATTTCCATATCCGACGATTTGCGACAAAATTGTCCTGATAACTTTAGACGGTTTTTGTATAATGAAATACAAATAAAGGATAAGTTGGTAGGAATTATTGGAGGAAAAGGGCTTGGGAAAAGTACGTTGTTGCTGCAATTGATGAAGAATAAGTCTGGCCGGGAGGGTAAGTCGATTTACCTTAGCCTTGGTGACATTTTCTTCGCATCCAATTCTCTTTTGCAATTTGCCAGGGGGTTTTATAATAAAGGAGGGCAATATTTGTTTGTTGATGATCTTCATAAATATTCTAAGGCTGTCGAGGAAATCGTTAAGATCAGGATAGAAATTCCTGATTTACACTTTATTTTTGCCAGTTCGATAGCCGTAGAGGGGGGCGAATACTGGGGAAGGCTCATGGACGATATTGTTTTATACAAACTCCCGGGATTATCTTACCGTGAATTTTTGGAGTTCAAATATCAATATGCCTTTCCAAAAATCCAATTCGATGAATTGATAGAACTGAACAGGAGTCCCGGGGCGACTGTTCTTAACCGCATTAGACCTCTTCAATATTTTGAGGAATATCTCATGGTGGGCTACTATCCTTTTAGAAGGAATACTCGCTGGGATTTCTTTCAAACTCTGATAGATAGTCTTAATGAAAATATTGAACGAGACCTGCCGGCATTTTATAATATAGATTACCAGTCAGTAGTTAAAATAAAGAACCTGCTGTGGGTTCTGGCCCAGGATGGGCCACTTAAGCCCAATATTGAAAGATTGGCAAATATTTGCGGTACCACCCGTGATAGCCTATTGAAGTTTTTAACTTATCTGGGTGAAGCAAGGATTATTACAAGTTTGAAGAAATGTAAAGAGGGTGCTAGATATTCTGCGAAGCCGAACAGGCTTTTTTTAGACAACAGTAATCTTATCCAAGCAATTTGTAATGCTCCACAACTTAGTCCGGCAGTATTTGAAACATTTTTGGTGAATCAGCTGCAGTACAAGCATAAGGTTAATTGCACAATTGAGGGAGAATTGATCATCAATGATGAATATCGCTTTGCTTTAGAGTGGAGTTCTTTGTCAACACAAAAAGCGAGTAAATATCTTAATGAATCATACATCATCAGTGAAGAAATAGATTCTCAGGCAGGTACTCGAATTCCTTTATGGATGTTTGGGTTTCTGTATTGATAGGTTTCATTTAAATTAATTATTTTAGAGAGGTGATAAGAGGATTGTCATGGCAGAAAGAAAAAAAGTAACAATTGATTTTCTAAGAAAAGGCGATAACGAGGCGATTTTGGATCTTTCGCATCGCTGTATCCAACAGGGTGTTATGAGTGTTTATCCTGATCGTACTCCAATTTTCAACAGGATACACAAAGAGATAGATCGGGAGGCTTTTCATGTAGTAGCCAGGGATGGAGATAGGCTAATTGGATGTTTAGGAGGCATTCATACACCAGTGCAGCATGAGGGCAAGGTGTATAATTCGATTTATATGTTGGACTTTAAAGTGGATCCAGATCATCAAAAAAGCCTGACAGCTTTTCGCCTGGTAAAAAAAGCACTTGAAAAAACGTTTGGGAAAGGTCAGGAGATGGGCTTTTCCACGATAATTAAGGGCAATGAAGCTTCTCATATTTTTACGAGGGGCAGGGCAGGTATTCCTCCATCAAACTATTTGGGGGACATACACTATGATAATTCCATCCCTTTGCTGAAGAAGAAAGTAGACAAACGTTTTGTGATCGAGCATCCTGTTGAAAACGATATTGATGAGTTGGTAGCTCTATATTCAAGGTTTTATAAAACATATAAGCTGGCACCATCTATTTCAAAGGATCTTTTCAAGTATTATCTGGATGAAATTGAGGGCATTGACCTTGAGAATATGTGGGTGGCACGTGATAAGGGTAAGATTCTGGCTGTGCTATGTGCTTGGGATGAAAATGTTTATAAGAGAATGAAGGTAATGACAATACCAAAAGGGATGAAAATAGCTTTGTCGGTAATTCGCTTTCTGTCGACTTTCATGAAAATGCCGGCCACGATGCGTCCTGGGGATGCTCTCAGACAAAGAACAGTGGTTATGATGGCTCATGATCAAAACATTGCTGCTTTGAAAAATCTCTTCAGGCATGTTTACAACATACATAGGGGGACTGAGTACTCGGTTCTGCAGACTCATCTACACGAAAAGGATCCGATGAGAGAGGTTCTGAAAGGCATGTTTGGCTTGAAAGTAAAGATTGAAATTCATATGCTTACCGCTGACCCTGCCTTAGGGAAAAAAATTGAAGAGTCACCTGGCCCGGTTCTTTTCGAATGGCCAATGTTTATATAGTATTTCGAGTTAATGCTTGTTAGCTCAGCTCTATTCTTTCAGGAGTTTTTTTAAGGTAAGTTCCATATTTTCGCTTGGGCTCGGCGCGTGGGCACTTATAATCTTCCCTTCTTTATCAATCAAGAGATATCTTGGCAAGTCATTAATGAAGTATTGGTCCTGGAAGGCAGTCGATTTAGGATCTTGCATTAAGTGCATCCCTCCAAGTTTTTGCTTATTAAGAATATACTCCCATTTGTTTTTATCCTTAACAAAATCCATGGAAACAGATATAAAGGAAATTGCATATCCATCAAAATCCTTTCTTAGGTTTTCCCAGTAGGAAAATTCCTGTATGCTCCATTCCGACCAGCTAGCCCAAAAATTTATATAGAGTAGTTTTCCTTTCAGGTCGGATAGTTTCACTTTCTCTCCTTCCCTGTTAAAGAACTCTAATTCCGGTGCAATCTTCCCTCTGGCAAGTTTTTCGTTTGAGCTGAATTTCTCTTCGATATGGCTTAAATATTCCTCATTTGTACAACTAACTCTAAAATTAGTAATGAAGGATTCAACATGCTCAGTACCAAAGTTATCAAGATGGTCAATCATTGATATGTATAGTAGGTAGTTTTTGACTTCCTGATCTGTAAACTCCTGATGGATTACTCTAAAACGGGCAACAGAGCCTGGAAACCATACTTCCTGGACTTTCGGATTATTTTCAATATACACAGCCTCCCTGTAATCGAGATAATTTTCCAGGAAGGTTTTATACATAGGGCTAATTAAAAGGCTGGCGTTATTCAGTTCCAGCTTCTCCAGATAGGTATTATGGTAATCCTCCGGTAAAGGTGGTATTTGATTCTTGATCAGTGCATAATAACCAGGATAAAGAAGTTGTTGGCTGGCCCATGTATAAAGGATGTCGGCCTCTTTTTTTGTAATAAAGGCTTTGTCTATATCAGGGAATTTTCCTTCATATTCCAGGAGTAATTTACTCTTGGTAAGACGAATACTGTCTGTGTAATTCTGGAAGGATTCAGGCTCCAATTTAAAAAGAACCTCACTGCTAATATCAGCTTGTCTGTCGAGTTTTCTGGCTAGTTGCAGATAGTGGTTGATTGGTCCAAGATCTCCGCCAAATTCAATTTTTTCGGGAAAAGTCTTAGTGTTTATGTTAATTTCAAGATTTTTACCTGCCTCCAAATAAACTTCAACAAGGGCGTTATTATACATGAGCATTCCATATCCTGTTTCCTGCACTGGAACTTCAAGACTGAACTCTCTGTTTTGATCAATCTTAGCGCTATCCAGGAAATCAGCATAGGTAAAAGCCAGATACTCTTTAGTCATAGACTTTACAGTACCCTTGATAAAGCAGGTGCTTGCCGGGTCGGATTGTTTATTACACGACCATAAGCCTAAAATTGCTACCAGTAAAATCCATGATCTCTTCATAAATCTCTTATTGTCCCTGACCTATACGGCCCAGATAAGTGCTATAATAGGCATTGAATTTTTCTTCAATGGCTGAGCTCAGTTCCGTTTCTCCATACTGGCTTGCTATTCTCATTTGTTCTCTCAACTCATATAAATTGTTTTGAATTGAAGTGCCTACCGACTGAATATATTTTTCTGGTAGAGAGACGTAGTAATCCATCATTTGGGAAACGAAATTAAATGAACCTTCAAGACAAACTTTTCCTTTTTCTTTTTCACCTAATCTATACCATCCTTCGGCAGTAGCCAAATCGAGATATGTATATCCAAGTATGGATGGAGGTAAGATTTCTTCAACCTTAGTTAAGACCTCTCCGGCTTTTTCGCTTTGTTCTTCATCGATTAAGGCAAGAGCCAAACGGTTGAAATTATTCTTAAGATTGATCATCATCCTTCTGCATGTCTCATCAAAATATACATCCTCATTACCGAAATTTGTATACTTGAATTTGTTCATCAGATTATCATAGGTTTTTGCAGTATTAACTCTTCCGCCTCCTGATGTTTGTTTTTCACCTTTAATTGGGACTAAGCGGTAAGTCAATCCGGTGAGCTCCAGATACTCATCCAGATTAACCGATCCATTCTGGGAAGGTGTAGTATAATAAATTGGTCGTTCCCAGTCGTTATGTGCGAGTAGATCCAGAATCACAAGTTCATCTTTGTAAATTTGATCCTTACCCATTTTCCAGACAATAGGGGATTCGATTTGATCTGCCATTTCCAGACTTACGGTTCCGTTATTGACCACTGTCGCCGAGTCAACAGGTAGGATAAAGTGATCTGTTGGGATGAAATTGAATTTATTACTGCCACTCGTGTATATGGTGGCAGGATTGTCGCTGGCTGCAAAATCCACAATACTTTTAAGTGCTTGTGCTCCCGTCACTCTTTGGTCTTTTATGATTGGGATAAGCCCTCGCTGACCCTGACGGTAAGTTTCAAATTCCATCGAAATAGGTAAGGCTTTTGACTCATAATAGGTTCGTTTCATTTGAGTAATGTACCAGTCCTGAGGCATAAATGGCATACAGCCAACCCGAACATCAGTGCGGTGCCCTTCAACTTCCTGGATATACCATAAGGGAAATGTGTCATTATCACCATTAGTGAATACAACAGCATAATCATCTAAGCCAACCAGGTAATTATATGCAAAATCGTGAGCAGCATAGCGGCCGGAGCGATCGTGGTCGTCCCAGTTCTGACTAGCCATAACGGTAGGAACCAGAAGGAGAGCGACCGAAGTGGCTACTATGGCACTTAAAGGTCCGGATAGCTTCTTCTGCAGCTGTTCATATAAATATAATACCCCAACTCCTATAAAGATGGCAAAGGCATAAAATGATCCAACGTACACGTAATCTCTTTCACGCGGAGTTCGTGGCACTTCATTCAGGTAAACGATAATAGCTGCGCCGGTCATTATGAACAACATTGTTACAACCCAGAAACCTTTCTTTTCTTTTTTATAATAGAAAAAGGCTCCCAGCAGACCCAAAATCAAAGGCAGAGCAAAATATCTGTTATGCCCTTTGTTCTCGGTAATACTGTCGGGTAGTTTGTCCTGTGGTCCCAGTCTCATCGCATCAATAAACTTAATTCCGGTAATCCAGTTCCCATTCATGAGCTCACCTCTTCCCTGGACATCATTTTGACGGCCTGCAAAGTTCCACATGAAATAGCGGAAATACATATGCCCCAACTGATACCTGAAAAAGAACCTCATGTTTTCTGTGAAAGTGGGCCTATTCCTGGTTTCTACCTGACCGGTTCTTTGGTTGGTTATCTGAATAGGTGTTCCTTTTACTTTCCCCCATTCCTGATAGGCAGGAATATATCCAGGATCCATATTGTTATACATACGGGGAAAAAATGTAGTGAATCGCTTGTCGTAAACATATTTTGTTCTCTTATCTCCGACAAGGTATTTACCATCTTTTTGGTAGTAAACATTTTTACCATCTTTAAAGTCTTCAATCGGAGCGTTATAATACTCACCCATCAGCAAAGGTCTCTGCCCATAAACTTCGCGGTTAACATATGAAAGCAGAGAGCTGATGTTTTCCGGATTGTTTTCATCAAGTGGAGGATTTGCCGCAGATCTTACTGGCAGTACAATGATTGATGAATAACCAATCATTACCATAGTTACTGCAAGAAGAATGGTATTCCAAACAGGCTTATTCTTTTTTATTGTATAGAACAGACCAAAAACGATAGCTGCTACGAGTAAGATTACAAAAATCAAAATACCCATATTATAAGGTAGGCCAACAGTATTAATAAAGAATAGTTCGAAGCCAAGGGCCACTTTCAATGTCAACTGAATCACACCGTATAGTAAAATCGCCAGGATTACGAATGAGGCTAGTATAGCTTTAATTACACCCTTCTTTGAAAACTCATAGTTTTTGAAGTAATAAACAAGGCCTATGGCCGGTATAGCAAGTAAGTTAAGTATATGAACTCCGACCGACAAACCCATCAGGAAAGCAATGAATAATAGCCATCTGTTTGCTTCAGTTGGATTTGGCACTTCTTCCCATTTTAGTATTGCCCAGAAAACTGCGGCAGTAAAAAGAGAAGAAAGGGCGTATACTTCTGCCTCCACGGCTGAAAACCAGAACGAATCGGAGAATGTATATGTCAATGCTCCAACCAGTCCTGCTCCAATAACTGCATACAGTTGACCTTTGTTTAATTTGCCAGTCCTGGTAAAAACTCTTCTTGCAAGGTGTGTGATTGACCAGAAAAGGAACAAAATGGTAAACCCTGAGGCAAGCGCCGACATTACGTTAATAGTAACAGGGATGTTTTCAGCATTACCAAAAGCAAATAGCGAAAACAACTGACCAAGTATCATGAAGAAAGGGGCTCCCGGAGGATGCCCAACTTCCATATTAACAGCAGTGGCAATGAATTCGCCACAATCCCAGAAACTAGCTGTGGGCTCAATTGTTAAAAGATAAACCAGAGTTGCGATTGCAAATACAACCCACCCGGAAATATTGTTGATTTTTTTGAAGTCCATATCTTATTCGCTTAAACTGTTACTCTCCTATACTCTTATTCTGTTATTGATCCTCGACCAAAGTCGAAGGATACTACTAAATGCTTTGCAAATTAAAAAAGATTTCCCTGATCACTATTCATTTCTGTCTCATAAACTTCATCAACTAATAGATTATTGCTTTCAGAGGCTTTTACCGCCAGTTCATCACAGCGTTCATTCTCCGGAATATTTGCATGTCCTTTGATCCAGATGAATTTTACCTGATGTTTTGGATAAATAGCAAGAAACCTCTTCCATAAATCAGGATTTTTTTTCTTTTTAAAGTTTTTAGCTTCCCACTGAAAAACCCATTTTTTCTCCACAGCGTCCGACACATATTTCGAATCGGTATATACTGTAACGGCTGAATTTTCTATTTTCAGCGTTTCAAGAGCAACAATAACAGCCAGAAGCTCCATCCTGTTATTGGTAGTCAGACGATATCCCTGAGATAGTTCTTTCCTCTTACTTTTATGCAAGAGGACAACCCCATATCCACCCGGGCCCGGGTTGCCCCTGGCTGCACCATCAGTATAAACTATAATCTCGGGGTTTTTCATTTAAGCTCTATGCCTGTATTGGAAACAAATAGTTTAATTGCTATTGCCAACAATATGATCCCGAAGAATTTCTTGAGAATAATAATACCGCCCTCACCTAATATCTTTTCAAACCAATGGGTTAGTCTTAGAACAAGATAAACTACTATCATATTCAGGACTATCGCTATAATAATATTTATATAATCATATTCTGCCCTCAGCGATATTAGAGTTGTTATTGAGCCTGCTCCTGCAACCAAAGGAAAAGCAATAGGAACAATTGAAGCTGTTGCAGGTATTTCTGTTTTGAATAGTTCCACACCAAGCACCATCTCCAAAGCAAGGAACATAATGATGAATGAACCGGCAATCGCAAACGAAGAGATGTCTACATGGAACAGGTGCAGGATTTGTTCCCCCAGGAATAAAAATAACATGAATACTATGAAAGCTACCAGACTGGCTTGGCCCGCTTTAATTTTTCCGCCTTTGCTTTTTATGTTCAAAATAATCGGGATTGAACCGAAAATATCGATCACAGCAAACATAACCATGAAGGCAGAAACGATATCTAATAAGTTTAAATGCATGATTTACAGATAAAAAGGCCTTTGTTTATTTAGTTCGCAAAGATAGGAAAAAACAATGGCTCTGGAGCATCAAAAAAGCCTGTTGGATGTTTAACCCAACAGGCTTTTAGATATTATAACTTTATTAGTAAACCAGGGTCATCTCATTAATAAGGTGAGTTGCTCCTGCGTATTTATCCATTATCCAAAGAACGTAACGGATATCCACACTAATGCATCTTTGCAGATCCGGTTCAAAGGCAATGTCGCCACTCATTGCTTCCCAGTTACCATCAAAAGCGAGGCCGATCAATTCGCCTTTACCATTTATAACACCTGAACCTGAGTTACCACCGGTAATATCATTATTGGTTATAAAGCAAACCTTCATCTGGTC
>CAYUNU010000076.1:0-5721 GCA_964446195.1 uncultured Porphyromonadaceae bacterium
GCCGTTCGTGGCCGCCAGCCGCCTGCTGGCCGACGGCATCGGCTTCGGCGGCGAGGGCCTGTTCTCTGCTAACAGATGAACTCAAAGTGATTTCATCACTTATTAGCATTGATGCAAAGTATTCAAATAGAGTATTTGTATGTCTGTCTATTTTAAGTTCTTCAAATATCCTTAAATCTATCATCAAAGGTTTATCTGAATTCCTGTCAAGTATTAAGGAATCCAGATATCCTAAACTTCCAATATCCGAGAGTTGCCTTTCAGTTATTTTCAGGTAATTGTAAGTGTTGTCAGACTTGAAATCAGCGTTTGGCTTAAAGTTTTTTTTGTAATCCTGTACCAGGGTAAATGGATCTTCTAATTTTGATAATAATTCTGTGTTTATGATTTCAATAAATTCGTCATCTCTTAATTCCTTTTTGATTTGGGGTAGAAAATCGACAAGCTGTTTTTCCCATTCAACATTTTTATCGGCCCTAACTATAGATGGATGAAATAAATATGTTTCCCCCCAAATAGTTGAAATTACTTTGAGTTTTTCTAAATCATAATTTTGAGCAATAAGCCCTATTGAGAAAGTAAAAATAAATATTGAAAATATTGCTTTTTTCATGGGCAGTAAGGTTTTTTAAATTACACGTCTCAAATGTATACCGAATATAGGCTACCGAATTAAGTTTGTCGTTTAAGAGCACCTATTTGTCGGTGAAAGTCATCTCAAATTCTTCCATCGACTTTTTCAGCAGCCTTATCGACAAAATATAGATAACAAGATACACTGTTTGTATAATTGTTGCAGAAATCAAAAAAGTACGTCATGAATATATTTAGCGTTATTGGACAAAAACTGTTTGAAGGGGGCTTGTATTTTACTATACCAATTCTCCTGATGGGGATAGTAAATGTTGCAGCATTTATATGGCTGCTTACCTTAAAGCTCAAGAATTCTGAAATTAATAAAAAGCATCTTGACCTGTTATTGTTTCTAGGCAGCTTTGCCTTGGTTTTTGGAATCTTCGGTCAGATATTAGGATTTTATCAGGCAGCTGGAGCAATTCAGAAAGCTGGTGAAATATCTCCAAGCCTCATATGGGGTGGGTTTAGGGTAAGCCTTATTGCTCCGATAATGGGTTTTGTCGTGTTGCTGGTGTCTGCAATATTTTGGTTTATCTTGAAGCCTGGGAAATAATTCTTCAATTTATTTATCTTCGTCATTATGAAGATAAACGAAAACGATAAGACCCATGCCTCAGAGGTTCAGATGTATGGATCATAATGACATGCACCAATTCAAAAATCCTTATGATGAGGACTTCGAGTTTCTGTGTATCATACCGTCAATACCTCCTCCTGTCAATTTCTAAGAGTCCTGTTGGCCAAAAACCCGCCTCAGCAAATCACTTGTTCTGGCAGAAACGTCCTTACGAATTATTTTTTCCTGATCCTCAACTTTAATGAACAGACCGCTTAGGGCCTGAGAAGTAACATATTCATCAAGAGGTACGTCAACTGTGCTTACACCTAAAAGTTTGCCTGCCATTGATCCGGCAAACTTATTCCATGCACCGGTTAACTCATTCCATGATTTGTTTGCAGAAATGCCGGCAACAATAGGTTTGTCGAGTGAATTATTGATGATCGGCTTATAGAGGTCAACCAGAGGGTTAAACGTTTTTCCTTTTAAATAATAGGTAGCTGCTGTATCTGCACCCTTAAGAATGCCCCAGGCATCAGCTATACTCATCGATGTGATAGCATTTACAAAAATGGGCTTGGCCTGAGCAGCTGCATCCTCTGCTGAACGGTTTATTTGAAGGATAACATCTTCAATCATCTTGTCCAAACCGGGAACTTTCTTGGCATATTGAATGATCTCGGCGGTTTGAGGAGGAAGGTTGATCTTCATCAAGGGGTCGAGATAATAGCCATCTGTTTTATTTAGCTGACTAACAGCTTTTTCAGCTCCAATTTTCAATGCTTCTTTTAAGCCCTGTGCAACCTGCTGTGAGCTTAAACTTGTTTCAGATTCTGTTACAGTAGTAGCTACCTGAGTAAGGATATCACAAGATGACATAAATATGCTTAGCGATAGTACAATAATTGTTGCTGTTCTTTTCATGACTGTTTTATTAAAGTTTTCTGACGGTAGAACAAAAAGATTGTATTTTAGTTTTCATAAACCATGCTGATCCCGTAAAATCTGTGACCTGGAATATTACGAAACTGACCATGGGGGTTTACTCCAAGATAGCAGCGTAAATAAAGACCAATATAGGATGATTTTTCAATATTTGGTCGGTATCTCCATCCCAAATACCCATTAACGGAAGGGACATATTTTTGAGTAGGGTTTACTTCAATCGGGCCGTCTGATGATGATGGAGTAGATATATAGTAAGGATAGTTATGCCTGAGCCGGTTTCTTAACTCTATTGAGAAAACAGAGGTGAATTTTGGGTCTTTTACAATGCCGGCGGGTCCGTGCCACTGGTACTGAGCATACCACTCCATGCGGGTATCTGTTGGGATGATTTTCGTAGTATCCCCCTCATCAGCTCTCATCCTGTAATATCCTTTTTTTTTGTCATATAACATACTGGCCCCAAACTTAAAAGAGTGATTATTATCTTGTTTTCCGTATTCATCATTAATCGTCAGCGCCATTTCAGCCGTATTGCGAGTGGCATTGAGCCGGATAATAGGAAACTCTGACTGAATTCTATATATGGTTATCTCATCACCAATATGAGAACTCTCATGAAAAAAGGGAATAAGACTAACAGATGCATTCCTTACAAAGCCGAGATTAAGCTCATGCAGGTAATTTATTTGTATGGAACCTACCCTGTAGTCGGTGTTGACCACCGGGTTGGTAAGAGGCTCACTGAAATCAAGCCAAATACTTGTGGACATGGGCATGGAAATGGCCAGCCTGGATCCTGAATCTGGCCCCCAAAGGCGCCAATAGAGGAGAGGAATCTCAGTACCCATAACCGATTCAACATAAAAGGTGTAAGTTGAGTTCCGATCAGGATTAATATTGTAGGGACTCATCAATAAACCCGGACCTAATCTGACTTCTGTGTTTGGACTAAACATATCGGAGATAAAGTATTTTCCAAAATCTCTCTGCTTGAAAAATTTAATGTTATTCCAGTTTTGAGCGATCAAATGACCAGGCAAAATGAAAATTATCAGCCCCAGTAGTATTTTATAACGAGATCTTATCATGATGTTTTTAAAACGCGCAAAGCTAGGAAAAAATATGTCCCCCAAACGAGTACCATTTGTCGACTAAAAACTACCAGTTGTCATATGTAAAACGCTAAAGGAAGAAAAAAACCCACTTTGCTAATTTCTATGATATGTTTTTCCTAACTATTAGGTAATTTTATAAGATTGGACTTATCCGTATATCTCTGATAATAGCATTTTTAAAACTGACATAATAAAACCAATATAAATGAAATTCAAGAAAGTTTTTAAACTGATCATCCTTTGCTTCCTTTTTTCAAGTTTGCTGTCTGCCTATCTACCAGCACAGGAGATCAGCAGGGACAAGGCCCTCAGTATTGCCAGGACAACTGTTGACACACAATTCCCCCTAAACTGGCAAGGCAACAAGGCTAATATTGATGCACGAAAGGAGCAGAAAACAGATATGCCTTTCTATATATTAGATGTTGATAATCAGGGTTTTGTGTTGGTTTCCAAGAACAGTAAATGCCCACCCGTTATAGCTTATTCCTATGAGGGTGAATTCCCCACTGATCTAAGTGAAGCACCGGAATCATTTTTGGCTTATTTGGAGACAATAAAAAAATCCTGTGAATCCTATATAAGTGGTATGGATACACTACCGTCCAATAGAAAAACCGACATTGTTAAACAAAGAAAAACATCTTATCCTGATTTAAAAACAAACTTTATCCCTCCTATGCTGACTACCAAATGGAAGGTTGATAGTTCTTTTTGTGTGGCATTCCCGGCGGGATCAATGGGCAATGCATCTGCAGTGATAGCAATGGGACAGGTTTTTAGATACTTCGCCAAGCCTTTTTTTGGTATAGGGGAGTATTGTTATCTCTATGGGTCTGCCCAGGTGGAGATTTGTTCAAGCTTTGGATTCATGTTCGATTTTGAAAGTATGCCCGATAATAATTCTGATGAACAGGTTTCACAGTTATTGTTCTTCATGGCTGTGGCAGGAAGACTGCAACCTGGTGGAGCCAACCTTTTTACCTATTCAGAGACCTTGCCGGAACATTTTTTCTATAGTGATAATATGAGGAAGATTGAGTACTGGGAACATAACTTCATCCCCGTGCTGAAACACCAGCTTGCTATGGGACGCCCGGTGCCAGCTGAGTGGAAAGGCTTTAATTTTGTTATCGATGGTTATTATGATACTGATTTTTTCCATTTCAACTTTGGACTGGGCGGTGAGTTAGATGGCTTCTATCTGCTTGACTTTCCTAATGTTTCAGTGGACGGCAACCATCTTCTCCTAAATTGCTTTGTTAATTATCATCCTAAGTCTTACCTACCGGTTCCCTCGAATATTAATATGGCAATGGCAGGTGATAGCGTAAATATCAGCTGGAGTATCGATTTGCCTGATTCTCTTACAGGAAGCCTTAACAGATATATATTGCTGCGTGATGGCGTTATCCCAATCCTTGAAACAAGCTCAAGCTCTGTGATGGTTCATCCTAATGATTTTGGAATCAGCTCGGAAATTAACTGTGTTGCTGTTTACGATACATATGGACCCTCAGAGCTTAGTGAGGGATACAGGTATATCTCCGATTATACACTTGCCGATATTCCCAGTCTGGAGCTCAGGCAAGCGATAAATATACAGCTTGGATTTACAGAAAACCTCAATAGAATTCCATATGTGGGAGAATTGGAAATGGTGAAAAAACTGGAAATAGATTTCCAGGATCAAAGAGGGATCGACCTTCTTACACAATTGAAGTTTCTTTTTATCGACGGGTTGTTAATAACAGATATTAGTGACGGAGATTATCTTAATAGCTTGAGCTATATGTTGTTTCATAGATGTCGTCAGTTTGACTTCTCAGTTTTCGAAAACACTAATTCGCTAAATGTTATCTATGGATCTGATGGCCTACCTTATGATATGTATGATCTTCGACATAATTCAAGTGCAAGCGTAATAACCCTGGCCTCACATGATAATATCCAAAATAATATGGGAGATCTGTACGGGATTGATAAGTATTTCCCCAAGCTCACTTTTTTCGACTTGCATCATATTACCTATCTCACTATGGATAGCTGCTATATTAGCTATGAATCATTCAATGATTTTTTACCTATGATAAAGGGTAATAGTCCGGCACTCGCTCATACTTCTCCTTCTTCATTCGTTCCCTGTTATCCTATTCCGTCAAGGAATTCCAATGTGCCGAATACCAGCCAAATAAGCTGGAAGTCGAATTATGATAATGCGCCCAATGTGTATTATAATGTTTACATAGGAAAGACAAGAAATCAATTGCAATTGATTGCTCCATTTTATACAGACACTACATACGACTATAATTTCGAGAACAATAATGATTACTACTGGCGAGTAGAGGCATTACACAGTGATACTACCTACTATTCAGGGATATATCATTTTTCAACCTACGAAACAATGCCGATGCCCTTTGTGGAAAATTTCGATGATTATTACGCCAAATGTGATAT
>CAYUNU010000076.1:5731-11850 GCA_964446195.1 uncultured Porphyromonadaceae bacterium
ACTGGGTGAGCTTTGGTGATGCTCTTCCAGTTTCAACTGCCTTGAGTAGAGAAACAAAAAGGTCGGGTAGATACGCTTTGGAGGTTCCTGTTAATAGTGATGTGGGATTTATTATTGAACCACAGAAGGACTCAGCTTATCAGATTGAATTTTACTTTCAGAATAACAGGACAGAGTTTAGTATTGAGCTCCTGCAAACTAGCACTGATGGAGATACACTAGCTGTAAACCCCAAAATTGGACTGTTTGGCGATAATCTGGGAACCTTTAATTACGGTGAGTCATCCAGCCAGTTCTTTTTCACTGCCTTTGAATGGAACCATGCTTCTATTTTGCTTGATATGCCATCAGGGAAAGGAGTGCTTACGGTTAACGATAACGAAATAGCACGCTGGAACTGGAACGCCCAACTCGATGGAAGTCAAAACACCAATCCCTTCAGGGGAATGAGATTCAGTGATGCAGGTTCTTCAGGATCAGGTTTCATTGATGATATTCAGATTTCTTATACCGCAACTACCGGCATTAAGCAGGTTAAGGAAGTACTGCCGGAAGTGGTATACTCACCTTTACACCATGAATTTATCCTCTCGGGTAATTATCAGGAAATTACAGGTCTGGAAATAATTGATTTGCGAGGGAGGAAAATAACTACCTTTGCTTGCCATGGTGAGCAAAGGATTAAACTTGATGAGATCATTCCTAATGGTGTGTTTGTCTTGCTTATCAGGAATAGGGATGGGAGTCTTCTTTCTGAGAAGATTTCAATCCAACGATAAAACATTAAAAAGCACTTACCCACGATGATGAAGGGAAGGGTAAAAAAATACTGTGTTTTCCTGATTTTGGTTTTTATCGGCAGTTCCACTGCTTTTGGCCAAAAAGAGTCTGCAATTTGGTATTTTGGCCGTCATGCAGGACTGGATTTTCGTGAGCATTTCCCCTTGCCATTAACATCAGGAAAAACAAATACCAGAGAAGGAGTGGCCAGCGTTTCTGATTCTTTAGGGAAGCTTCTCTTTTATACAGATGGCAGGACAATCTGGTCAAGCTATCACACAGTGCTGGCTACCGGACTGGCGGGCGATTCAGCATCAACTCATTCGGCAACTATACTTCCTAGTCGCAGTGATCCTAAAAAATATTTTGTCTTCACAACAAAATCCATAATTAACCCGGAAGATGATAATTACGGAGGGAAATATTACATAGTGGATTTCAACGACAATCCCTTTGGCTTGGTTACTGAAGGCACGGGAGATCCCGGAATACTGAGAAATTCCACAGAAAAATTTGCCGCTGTTCCCTATATGAAGGCTGTTGAAGACGGGCCAGGCATACCATCATACCGCTTGCTGATGCATGAGTATGATAATGACACTTTTGCTCATTTCAATTTTGATGAGGTAGTCAGCGACTACCGTTCGCAAAAAATTGGATCATGGCACCTGGATAGTGTTAATGATGATGGCGACCACGGCGGAGCCTCCGGTCAGATGAAATTTTCAATGCAGGGCGACAGAGTTGCTTTAGCTATTGAGGGAGAGAGAAGGTTTGAAGTATATGATTATGATAAGGAGACTGGTGAGTTGTCGGATACTATTATTCTTATGGCAGGAGATCGGGAACATGGTAAAACAAAGTTTGCCAGAATGGCTTACGGTGTTGAATTTTCCCCTAACGGAAGATTTTTATACGGAACTAGTAAAGATGGGGGCTATATATACCAATGGGATCTTTCTATCACAGCCGTAGCACAAATGAGGGCGACAATTCACTTTGTTAGGAGTAATCCGGAACAAAATTGTGGCGCCTTGCAACTTGCCCCTAATGGCAAGATTTACGTAGCTATGGATGGGGCTGATTACCTGGGGGTAATTAATTCCCCAAATAACCCGGGGGAGAGGTGTGAGTTCGAAGAATTTGGCGTCAGGTTACTTGATAATAATACTGATAAGGGTGGCATTTGTGAATTGGGTTTACCAGCCCCTGTTCCAACCGGGGTTCAGCCTGAAGAGTTTTATTATAACCATACTTGTATTGGGGAGGTAACGTCCTTTTATATCAATAATATGACTGGGCTACGATCTGCCATATTTGAAATAAGGGACTCTGTAACTAATTTGTTTGTAGCAAATGTAACAGGGCGTTACGATAATGATGTTATGGGTACAGTATGGGAATATATGTTTCCGGGACCTGGAGTCTACAGTGTTAAGCTACAGGCGCTGTACCAGGGAAGTAATACCATTATTGAAAGTACCAGACAAATTACTATTCATGAACCTCCACCAAAAACATGGCCTCAGGATACTGTTATTTGTACCGACGAGCAACTGATTTTAGACGCGGGGAATGGTGCTTTCTATGACTGGGTTGAAGCGGATGCCAGAGAAAGATATTTAGTTGTTGATTATCTTGGGGTAAATTCAAGCACAGGACAAGAATATCCTTTCAAAGAATTTAGAGTAGCCGTTACACATTACAATGGTTGCGTACAATGGGATACTATAACTGTGGTGAGAAAGAAGCGCCCGGAACTGGACTATGAATCAACCGAGGCCAAGTGCAATGAACCTAATGGTACTGCTACCGTGCTACCCAATGGACCGATTGAGAACTATATATATTCATGGGATGGCTTTCCTGATGAGAAAAGCAATACCTTAAGCAATATTGCTGGTGGGACCTATGGCGTTTTTGTGGAAACCATAGAAACAGGATGCGAATCGTATATCGAAATACCCGTTAATTCCCAGGGTGCCGTGAGAATAATTCCTTCAGTAGATAGCCTTGTTTGTCCGGGTACCGAAATTACCTTAACTGCCGAGAATGCTGATTTTTTTGATTGGATAATCCCGGAATCGGGAAATGATGCTGCTGAAGTTATAGTTAAACCTATGGTGACAACTACCTATCGGGTGAGGGGTACATCAAATGGTCCTGATGGCCTGTGTGTTACTGAAGCTGAGTACACCGTGGAGGTTGCTCCAATAAATAATCCTGATTTAGGTGAGGATATGGTTGCATGTTCCGGTGATACTTTATGGCTTGAAGGGCCCGACGATTATCTGGTTTACAACTGGAATAACGGAATGTCCGGGAGGTCAATCATGCTGACTCAGGGTGTTGACCCATTAGTGTTGTATGTGAAGGATACTAACCAATGCATATTCTCCGGAGAAATTGCGGTAACTTTTCATGAACAGCCTGATATTAAAACCACCTCAGAAAAAGCCCTATGTGGAAAACTTGATGGTTCTGCATCGGTGGTGCCCGAAGGAAATCCCGACGATTATATCTTTGAATGGACAGACTTCCCGGGAAATAAGAGCAACAAAATTTTTGATGTCGGAGCTGGGCTGTATGAAGTAAAGGTAACCTCCATCCTTACTGGTTGCGATACTATTGTGGAGATTGCAATTAGCGAGTTTGGAGCTCCCGACATCGAGATTGTAGCCTCTTTTGACGAGGCAATTTGCCCTGGAACAGAGATTATCCTCACAGCAAAAAATGCCGATTATTATATTTGGGATGATCCTGATTTTACCAGGGATGATTCCCTGATGGTTGCTCCATATGCCGAAACGACATATACAGTAATGGGAGCAGTAAAAGATGAGGAAGGAAATGAGTGTAAATCTTATGCCGAAATAACTATACCTGTTCTGCCCTATGATAAGCCTGATATAGGCCCCGACCTGGAAGCATGTGAGGGAGATGTTCTTAGTCTGGATGGTGAAGAAAAATATCTTGATTGGACATGGAGTAATAATATGACAGGCAGGCTTATAGATATAACACAAAGTGAACCCGAACTGGTGTTGACGGCTATCGATCAAAATCAATGTCGGGTTACCGACACAGTAAAAATAAGCTTCCACCCTTATCCTGATGTATACCTTGGCGAGGATCAAACCTTATGTACCAATGAACCGGTAATTTTGGAGGGTGGGACAGGTGCTTCATATTTATGGAGTACGAATGAAACGACACCTCAGATTTCTGTTACTCAGAAAGGAACTTTCTGGCTGGAAATTGAAACTTTAGGCTGTGCTTCAAGAGATAGCATCATTTTGCAACTGGTTAATCCTGATTCTATTAAGATAGATTCACTTGTCGTGAGGGATATCTCCTGCTATGGTGAGGCTGACGGAGAAATAAAAATATATGCTCAAGGTAGCGGTGATACCTATACTTATTCAATTGACGGGGGGATTAACTATCTTGATAATTTGGGCCATTTTGAGAACTTACCTGCATCAGATAGCTATGCTATAAGTGTGCTTGAAGATTCTGTATGCTCAAAAAATTATCCCTCTCTTGTAAGTATTGTAGAGCCCACAGAGATTTTAACCAAATACCGTTTTACATCTCCCAGCTGCGATGCTTGTATGGACGGTGAAATAAATCTCACTCTTGTTGAAGGAGGTAGTCCACCATTTTCGTTCCTATGGGATGATATGTCCATTGAAGATAAAAGACTGGATATTGGTACAGGAAATTATTCGGTTAAAATTATTGATTCCAGAGCCTGTTACACCGAACTATTCTTCGAACTGGATCTCACATACAGAATTCCAAACGCTTTTACTCCAAATAATGATGGAGTAAATGATCTGTGGACAATCGGGATAATAGAATATCATCCCGATGCAATAGTTAAGGTCTTTGATAATAAAGGCATGCTCGTATTTGAATCTGCCCAAGGCTACCCCGAACCCTGGGATGGCAAATACCAGGACGAATTTCTCCCCATGGGAACCTACTACTACCTGATCTATCTTAACGAAGAAGATAAACCGGAAAAAGGAACAGTAACCATTGTAAGATAAGGTAGATTCCCCGTTAACCAATCGTTAACCTTTTGTTAACTCCCATAAACATCAGATCACCATACATTTGAACTGTATTTTAAAACAAAAACTATGAAAGCAAAAGTACTTGTTCAAATTTTGATTATTGCCATACTGGGAACAACAACAGTGCAAGCCCAGGAAAATATCAACCGTGAGGTAAAAAAAGAAATGCGGAAGGTTAAGCGTGAGCTGCGTAAGGCCAAGAAAGAGATTAGGGGAAATGTGGATGCTATTCATCTGAAAATAGGAGATTTTGACGATGATGTGATCGTTTTTAGTGACGGCCGACTGGATGATCTTGAAGATATGATCCAGGATTTAGATTTTGACATACCCGAAATTGATGTTGATATTGATTTTGATGATTTTGATGTAATTGATGAGATTGATGTCAGGACGCCGAGGGCTTATAAATACCAAAACTACTTCTCGGAGCAGAGCAGCGTGCTTGAGCTATCAAAAGATCTTGAAGATGTAAGTATAAGTAAGGATTTCTTTTTTGAGGTAAAAGAAGGAGCCGAAAATCTTACCATGAATATTGATGGGACTTTGGAATCAGGCGACCTAACAATAACAGTTAAGAAACCAGACGGAGAAGTTTTTCAGAAATTCCAAATCAGTCCGCTAGCAGACGTTGATTGGAGCCAACAACTGGAATTAGATGAAGAAGGAACAGCCTACACAGGTAAATGGACCATCAATCTTTCAGGTAATGGCGCTACTGGTAATTATAGTTTGAAGTTTAGGACTAAATAATTTTAAATTTATTTTCGATGTGGGTGCAAATATTTCCAAACACTTCATCGAAGGATCCTGTGCCGTCGATCTTGACTACCCCGTGTAACTGATTATATTTCTGTATTACCGGGGCAGTCTTGTTTTCGTGCTCCTGCAAACGCTTAACAATTTTTGAGGTGCTGGTGTCATATGGCATGCACCGGTCCGTTTTACTCCTGGCATCTAATCGCTCAATCAGTTCTAGTGTAGGAACCTCAATTTCAATGATTTCTGATATCGCTGTTCCGTGTTTTTTCAACAAGCCATCAAGGATGTAAGACTGAACCAGGGTTCTTGGAAAACCTTTGAAAATGAAACCTTTAACGTTTTTAAAGTTGGCTAACTTTTTCTCAATCAGTTGAACGACGATTTCATCGGGAACCAGTTTCCCGCTTTCGTACAATTCAATAATCTTTTTGCCAGTTTCAGTGCCCTGTTTTATCTCGTGTTCAAGCATTGGCCCTGTTGCCACATATTCCAACC
>CAYUNU010000077.1:0-11833 GCA_964446195.1 uncultured Porphyromonadaceae bacterium
TTTATCCCACATGATGTGCAGATAAAAACACCGGTATTTTTTATTTCCTCACTCATTTGTCGGCTTTTTTAAGTGAGGCAATTGCTTTCAGAGCAACACCGGTAGACTGCTTCAGGCTGGCAGAAATATCAAGAGGCTTTTTGGCACATCCTGCAAGATGCATTCCTACAGGTAGCTCTGTTGGGTTCTCATAATCCGACTGAATACTGAAATTTTCTGTTTTAATTCCTGATGGTCTTATACCTGTCGCCAAAACAACCAGATCGGCTGTATAGGTCTTTTTCTTGCCTGATAAAATGTCCTCTGCCACTAAAACAAGTCCTCCATCATTATCTTTTTTGATTGAGGCCACTTTACCTTTTATCAAAGCTATTGATTTGTTTTCCTCAACCCTGTTTAAAAATGCTTCGTTTCTTCCTGTCACTCTCAAATCAATATAATGTATACTTATTTTTGCATCAGGAAGAACTACCGCCAGGTTAAGGGCCTGCTTCATGCTGGCTGAGCAGCATACTCCAGAGCAATAAGGCAGATGATTATGATCGCGTGATCCGGCACATTGTACAAAGGCAATTTTTTCCGGGACTCTCCCGTCTGATGGACACTCAATCTTACCATTAGTTGGGCCGTTAGGCGCTGCCATCCTCTCCATCATAAGGCTGGTAATTACATCAGGATGTTGTCCATAAAAAAGTGCATCCAACTTGTTTGCATCATAGGCCTTCCATCCGGTGGCATAAACAACTGAACCCACCTCCAGGGATGTCTCGATTGGCTTAGCCTTAAGATCGATTGCCTGATAAGAACATGCCTCCACACACTTATTACAAACTTCGCCTTTGCATACATCACCATCAATTGCATAAAGTGCGGGAAAAGCTAAATCGTGGGGCAAGTAAATTGCTTTAGTAGAATCCATACTCTGGTTAAAGCTGTTCTTTCTCTCTTCGGGACAAACTTTCGAACAATCGCCACAGAGAGTGCACTTATCATTCACGAAGCGGGGAGCAGTAAGCAGTTTAACCCTAAAGTTTCCCTCCTCTCCCTCAACAGTTTTCACTTGTGTTGCGGTAAGAACCTGAATCCTGGAATTCTGCTTTATTCGTCGGAAATTAATCTCCATCCCACAATAGGGAGGGCATAGTTTCGGGAAATATTGATTCATCTCGATGGCATGACCCCCGAGGTATTCCTCTTTCTCAACAAGTACCACCTCATAGCCAACCTCGGCAGCCTCGATAGCAGTGGTCATGCCACTTATTCCCCCTCCAACAACCAGTATCTTCTTGCTTCCGGGGAATATTTGATTGCTATTTTGTCCCTTTTCCACCATTAAATCTCTGGATCTACAAGATCAATAATATCTCTTTTTATCATTTCCCACTCCTTAGTTTCTGGATTCCACTTGCAATTTGCGAAGCATTTCCAGTCCTCTTTCATCTCCGGATAATCTGTACGGAAATAATATCCCGGCCAGCGCGTTTCCTCTCTGAAAAGGATTGTTATCAGATGTGATTCGGCTTGACATAAACGGTGAATATTCTCCCCGCAGCGCATCAGCTCATCTGTATCTTCGGCCGCCAGTTTCCTCGCCTCCTCCTTCATGAACTCCATGAAAGCCATTCCTCTATCAAGTAGTGCTTTTGATGTACGGAAAAATGATCCGGCACCACCAACATACTCATCCATAATTTTCTGCAAACGGAACATAAACATCTGAGGCTTCACAAAATTAGGGTTAACATCAGTGTCCTCTGTATAGTCTCCATGCTCGGCAAAAATCTCCATTGGCATGAAGGTTTCTTTTTTCATCTCCTCAACTTGCTCATCACTGATGGGTTTGAAAGGCTCATTATCCGCACAGAAAGCAGCTGCACCTTTACCTGCAATTCGTCCCTCTGTAAATGATCCTGATGAAAACTTATGACTAGATGCTCCGGATGCATCACCAGCGGCAAATAGCCCTTTGACAGTTGTCATCTGTGGATATCCCCAATGGTATCCCTCAGGAGCAAGATCCTCAGGTCCACTTACCCAGGCACCAGAAGCACCGGAGTGGGATCCAATAAAATAGGGCTCACAAGCAGCAATCTCAGAAGGTGTTTCCTCGGGTTTAACATTAGTTGAGGCCCATAAAAGTGCCTGACTGATAGTCATATCAAGAAAGTCTTCCCATGCTTCAGCCTCAAGCTTCTTTAAAGTTCTTTTAGCAGTTTTCTCATCTTCAGCTTCATCAACAATCTTTTGGATGGCCTGCTCTGTCCTCATATAAATGGGTCCTTTTCCCTCATTCACCTCAAGCATCATCAGGTGATTCCTGAGGTTGGCCGGCGTAGGTTTAGCGTTTCCGTAGGGGAGCCATTTCTGTAGCTCATCCTTCCTGGTCTCCATATAATCTTCGCCATCAGCATTTGTAGCCTTTGCTTTGAAGAGCAGAAACCAGGCTCCAACAGGACCGTATGCATCTTTGAAACGTACAGGAACGAATCGTACTTCCTGACAAGTCATTTCTGCTCCTGATTTCAGGGTAAAATATGTACTTGCGCCAGAGTTAAATGGTGGGTACCATGAACGTCCCAGTCCTTCACCAACAGAATTTGGCTTAAACACATGAACTGCTCCACCCATCACATCCAATACAGAATTGGCTTCGAAAACATAAAATTTCTTTTCCCTCACGCTAAAACCAACTGCACCTGTACAGCGATCACCATCCATAATAGGATTGGTAATGAATATTCTCTCGTAATACTGGCCATTATCTCCCAAATCTTCGAGTGCTTTTTTGGCTGCTTCAGCAACGATGGATTTATATGACTCACCATTGATCATAATCTGCCATCTACCTTCATGGACATACTTGCCATCTTCATCCTTCCAGATTGGCAAACCCCATTTTTCAAACAGGTGTACAGAGGAATCCACATGTCGCCCAATATTAGCCACAAGGTCATCTCTGGCAACCCCCATAAGATCGTTTTTCACATACTTCACATAATCGCTCAGTGTATTATCGCCATCTTTCAATCCGAGGTACATATTAATGGCAGATAAACCCATAGCAACCGCACCACTTCTATCCATCGAAGCCTTGTCAACAACTGCAACCGACAAATTATTCTTCTTCGCCCAGTGAGCTGCTTCATAAGCGGCTCCACAAGCAGCCATACCACCACCCAGGATTAATATATCTGTCTTAATTCTTATCGTTTCGTAACTTTCTGTAATTCCCATAGCTCTATAATTTTGACAGGTCATCCATGCCAGTGGATTCTGGTTCGGTTCTTAATAAAGGACTCTTTAGATCATCGGATCCGGTAGAGAATCCACCATCCGGAATAGCTGTTCCCTCAGGTATGGTTCTGGTTTTAAAACGAAAACGTTTCAGTTCTCCATTCCTAAATTTCACCGACCACATAATAGCATCTGAACTGCGCATTGGCTGCACAACACCACCCAGAGGCATGAAATCGGCATATCCTCTGATTTCTATTGCCTGGGTTGGACAAATTTTCACACAATTGTAGCACTCCCAGCACATATCAGGAGCCCGGTTATAAGCTTTCATCTTTTCCTTGTCCAGGGCCATAAGGTCGTTAGGACAAATGTACATGCAGGCAGTCCTGTCCTCAGCCTTACATCCATCGCATTTGTTTGATATCACAAAACTCGGCATATCGTCTATTTTAGGTTAAAATCCGGTCGAAAAAATTGACCGATCTAAAATACAAATTATGACAGGATGATAAATTGGAGGGGCTAAAATGGAGTGGTTCTAAATAGGGAATTGGGGAATTGGGGAGAGGAAGTTGTTTAGGTCGAAAATATGGTTTCCGGCTACCCAAACCTGGTAAATGTGTCGATGACGGTTAGAATGTAAGCATGAAGCCTTTCTCTTGTTACCCAAACATACTTGATATCCATTTCCAGAAGCTCTGATGGCTTATAATTTAACATTAAAATGTGATTGATTTCCGACAAATAGTGTATTAAATTTGATACAAACTAATACTATTCAATATGAAAAACTCAGTAATTAAAGCGATTATGTTATGCTTGGGAATACTAGTATTATCACAGTTATTCTCGAGGACTATTATCGAGAATGAGAATCTTCTGATGATTTATTCAGCTTCTACAGTGGAGCCTGATTGCAATTGCGAAAACAGCCCCACTTCAACCTTACATTATTGCGTTCCGGCGACTGAATATGATGATGGACAGGTAGTAAAAAGATATTGCTATAAGAGGAGTTACTATGAAGAAACTTGTGATTGTAATTTAGCATGTGGTTGGGGGTCATTCCCTCCATGTGACAATCCGAATTAACTTAAAAAGTTTTTTTAAAATTAGGGGAGGTTCATTAACTTCCCCTTCTTTTTATCCTTTTGAAGTTAAGGTATTAAAATTTTTAAGTCATAAATAGATACTTGGTTAAATCGGATTAAAATGATTTCATAACAACTTTTCGTATGAAAATTTTTCACATAAAACTATTGAGTATTCTTTTGTTTTTATCTATTCACTCAGGATGTAAGACCAATTTAAATGATGACATCCATGGGAAACGCAATAGATTTGAAATAAATACAATTGAAGGAAAGGAAAATACTAGAACACTTTTGTTAAGTCAAATTATTGACAGTATTGGCATTGTAACTCTAGAATCTAATAAAGATTCTTTTTTTTCGGACATTACTGAAATTAAAACTACAAGTAACTATATTTTAATATCATGTGATGACTTTAGAGGTATCACGGGTGTATATTTATTTGACTGCAACGGTCGTTTTATTAGAAAGATAGGTAATAAAGGGAACGGTCCAGGTGAATATATGGAGCCATGGCATATCTTGATTGATAATACTGAAAAATACATTTATGTTGTAGATAATAAAGATGGAGATATCTTAAAATACAGCATTGATGGTACATTTAAAGAAGAAATTAATATTAGTCAGATTTGCACTGGCAAAATAATTGAAAGAATAGAGACAGTATTTGAAGACTTTATTGGACTTGGTATAAGGAGACCTTACCAACCAACACAGGAATTTTTTAGTTTAGTGATACTTGATAGCTGTTTTAATGTCCAGAAGAAGCTATTGCAAAGACCTAATAACGAAGATTTGATTTGCAAGAATTTTGTTGTAAAGGAATTAGTAACAGTGAATGATACATTGTTTTTTTGGGAAGCTGGATATGATACTATTTATTGTATAAATAGACACTTAGATGTTGTAAATAAGTATTGGTTTTCAAAAAAAAAGGCTATTGGGCCGGAAATTAGAATGATGCGTCGTAATCCAGGTTGGAAATATGATACTGAATTGGTTGACTATGTCAAAATAATGAATTCAACGATCCTATTTCAATATTTTTATCAAGACCAAACAATATTGATGGCCTATGATAAATTATCAGGCAAAACTTTTTCAGTTAAGCAATACACGCAATGTGATACTTCATATTTGGCTCCAAGTCAATACTCTCTTTTTAATGATTTATTCGCATATGAGCCAATTAAAATCAGATACCCACAATCTGGCAGGAATTACTTCATCGAAGCAATGTGGTTAGAATATGATTATAATCGCACAGATATGGATTGTTTCGATAAGGAAAATGCCCTCATGCCAGATGTAAAGAATGAATTACAAACCTTGTTGATGAATCATAATAATTATGAATTGCCGGTTTTATTATTCTTAAATTTTAAAATTGAATATTAATCTCTCAATTGGAACATCTTGATGCATTCGAGGTTAGTTTCTCCAGAGTATTTATTCGTAGCATAAAAAGTATTAACAATATTTCCATGACTGTCTATCATTGCAAAAACAGGAAACTGATGCATACAAATATCATTATTAAGTCTTTTATCTAAATTAACATATACATTAACTACCGAGTCAGACATCTCCTTAAATAAATTGATACAATCATTATAGTTATTACCAGTTACAATTGTTTTTAAGTTCAAATCAGGTGATATGTTCCAGAATAATTCTGATAAATAATCTAAACAATCTTGGCAATTGTTTCGGGAAATAAATAGGAAAAGCTGATCTTTTCTTGTGAATATTTTACGAAATTTAGCCGGGTTTCGGTTCCCATCATAAACTATTGCTTCCAAATCAACTTTTGTCCCATTATAAACATTGGAAAGTGCTGACTGTACCACTACACTTTGTTCAATTGATAAAAGTTTATGATTTATATCGGAGAGAATCCTTCTTTGATTAGTTAAATATTTGTTCGACAGGACACTTATGCTAAGGATTGCAACAAACAAAAGAATCCAAAAAACTCTTTTCTTCATAATATTTCTATTTTAAGTTACACACAAGTATTAAGGGATTATCTGTTTCTTTCAATCCAGACAATAAAGACTTAGAATCTTGACTCAAATCATAAAAATCTAATCCTTTTCGGTTTATTTTTTCAAGAAGTACTTGCGGATAAACAATAATTAGAAAATCATTCCCGTGAATCCCACGCATATCAATCTTGTTATCTAAATAACCATTATTGATAAGCTGCCTTTCGTGAAAAGATTTACTGGCTTTTAAATGTTTGTTATAAATACACCAGAATACTTCTCTACCCTTTAAATATGTGAAGGTTAAGAAGGCATCACTTTCAAAAAAATGGTTAATCCATCCCACGTATTCACTAGAGAATAATGCTTTTGTATAATCCCTGAATTTTAAGGAATCAAAAAAGCATTTTGGTAAATTGGACTCTTTAAAATCTAAAAAATACCTATTATGGAATGAATCCTTATTAACACTGAAAACATTATTTGAACCATTTAAGATTAAGCGTAATGAATCGTGAAAATAGGAAAACCTTTTAGTGTTAATCACCCCACTTCTTTTCAAAGGGTAATCTTCAAGACCAGAATAATGCAAATCACCTCCATTGGAAACAAAAAGGTAATCATCTACCATCCTTCCTTTATAAGAATTATCCCACCACCCTGACAATACAGCTAATACATTTTCCTCAACGAATGCATGGTGAGTCCCCTTCCATGGCAATTGGATTGTTTCATCCAATTCTCCGTCAAGGTTATAGAGAAATACGCTAGGTTCATCTAAGGGTACAAAAAACACCCGATTACTATATGGATTAATACCTGACGAGGTTATCTTCTTAAGTTTCAGCTCACTCATCTTGCTAACCTCAATAGATTTTTTATGATCTCCACGACCATTAAAAACATATCCATTGTGATAAGAGTCGAAAACAATAATTTCACCATTTACAATGTAGCAACTCCTTATCTTACCAATATAAATCCCATTTGATGTTTCCAATTTAATGATTTTGGATATGTTAAAGACATCATTGAAACATAATCCATTGTCGATTGCCGGAACATGTATTGTATCACATAGATTAATTCTCTGCTCAGAAAATGCTTCATTTTTTATTTGGCCCAATAATAATGCAGAGTTAACTGCAAGAACTAAAAGAAATATTAATCTAATTTTCTTCATTTTAATTTAATTATCAATTGAAATATTTAATTCAAGAACACCTTGATCGATAACAATCAACTTATTCAATAAAAGTACCTTAAACAATTCCGTAGCTTTTTGCACTTGTAACTTTCGATAAATGTTTTTTACGTGAGATCTTACTGTATTAATTGAAATATAAGTCTTATAAGATATTTCCTTATAGGAATATCCATTAAGGAGTTCCTCAATGATTAGGGACTCCATTCTTGTTAATGTGATAATTTCGTTGCTAATAGATATTTTGTAATTCATGTTCATCACACTACCTATTTAAATACTGTCCTCAACAAAACACATTTATGTTTATAAGAACTTCTTGTAGATTACATTTATACTTGCCAGACCAATCAAAAACTGAAATTTTATCACCAAACTTATCCTTAACCACTATAGTACCAATATTATTCTTTTCATAAACAATGGTATTTAGCAGCATTGTGGCCATGAAGTTTGTTCCCATTCCTAGGGATCACCTATTTCAATAATTTATATCAACTTTTATGCTACAGATGAAGTTAACTAAAAGTGCATTTCAATCCCATAACTGATTAATTAACAGCACATATATTGGTTTCAAATCAAATTTATAAAAAAAAAAAAAGAGTTTTAAAACCATTTTTACTATTAGCTGGGAAAAAATATTTATTTAAAGTTTTTGTTCGCAATCCGTCGATTATAACAACCACCGTCAAGCCAATAGTAACAGGCCTTCTGAGCGTTTGGGACCTTGCCGGCTGCTGAAAGTGTGAAATACTTCACAAAGGTCAAAATGGAGGTTAATCCATCAAAAAACTGCAGTTTTAGGCTATATCCAAATGTTAATGAAACCTGCATTTCCTCATTGAGCATTTTTCACTTCCTTTGCACCTGAAAAACAAACTCAAAACAATGACAAAGCATTTACTCACCATCGCACTGATATTCATCAGCTTATCTGGCTTTTCACAAATAGCTCCCGAAAAGGTTTTCTGGCTGGAAGATTTCTCTGCTGGTACTTTGCCTGAAGGATGGACCACCGTTATGGAAAATGATTCAGCAGTGAACTGGATGGTAACCGATCAGCCTTACCCTGGATCACCGGGTAGAAATTATCAGGCTCCTCCGATTGCATCAGCAAGTCGCGGTTATCACCTGCAGATTGCTCCCGGGGTGAAAACAGGGAATAATACACGCAAGTGGAGAAATGCTAAGATGTGGCCAAATGCATATGTGGAAACTCCGGTAATCGACTGCTCAAAACACAAATCTGTTGTACTGAGCTTTCAGCAGAATTTCTTCTGGCATAGAAGAGATGCAGAAAGAGGTGCCGGATTGTTTGTTGAGGTAAGTAATAACGGAACTGACTGGGTGGAGTATGATGTGAGAAATGGTATCAGGGCAGGTAATGATTGTCCTAATCCAATGGATGTAGAACTCAATATTACCCGAACTGCAGCCGGCGAGGAAACTGTATATGTGCGTTTTCACTGGAAGGGATTGCAAAGATGGTATTGGATGGTGGATGATGTAAAACTTTCCGAAGCATTTGATGCTGATATCGAGGCTTTTCAATTGGTCTCACATCAGGAAACAGGAAATACTTTTAGTACTGATGATGAGTTGGTTTTCCAAATAGTCAATCTTGGTGCTTATGATATTACTGAGGGCTTCGATTGCTTCCTGCAAATCGACAAGCGTGAGCCGCTGAAAGTAAGCGTACCCGCAAGCAAAAAAGAGCCCATCAGGATAATTGATACTCTTAATGTTGCTTTTAAAAATATCGACCTTACTGATATCGGGATACATAAAGTTAATTTCTTCTCACAATTGCCCGGTGACAAAAGGGCTGAGAATGACAGTATATCGGAAGTTCTTTACTCAGGAGCCTATTCTCTTGGAGAGATTACAGCATTTGAAAAGGGCGACTCAGAATTCGAAATATCATGTCATCAGGCTAAATTGAAATTGCAATTTCTGAGGGATGATATTTTCAGAATATGGATGGCTTATGATGGCGAATTCACCAATCCGGCAGGTGAGGATATTGTTATAAATACTCCTGATGAAAAAGTTGATGTGAAATACTCTGATGAGGATGGATACCACCTTTTTAAAACTTCGGAAATGGCTCTTAGGGCTTATAAAGACACTCTGAGATTTGCTTTGTACAGGGCCGATAACGAAACTCTTGTTTGGGAAGAGGCCCAGGGAATGACCTATGGAAAAGAAACTGTTCAGTATTTGAAAAGAGGTGAGAAGGAATACTTTTATGGTGGTGGAATGCAGAACGGCAGGTTCTCTCACCGCGATGAAACTATCAAACTTACTATTGATTACGACTGGGAAGATGGCGGAAATCCAAATCCTGCTCCATTCTATATGAGCACAAACGGTTATGGAGCTCTTAGAAATAATTATGCACCCGGGAAATACACTTTCGGCGATACTGTTACTTTAACTCACAGCGAAGCCAGATTTGATTGCTTCTATTTTGTCGGCGATGGTCTGAAAGGTGCTCTTGGAGATTATACAGATATTACCGGTAAGCCGTTTATGCCTCCTCGCTGGGCGCTCAGTTATGGTGATGCCAACTGTTATAACAGGGGAGCAAAGGCGGATATCAAAACTGTTGGAAGTACTAGTACCGGTTTTGGCGGAACAACTCCTGACGTGATCAGCCTGATTGCTGATGAATATATCAAGCATGATATGCCACGTGGCTGGATTCTGCCGAATGATGGATATGGCTGTGGATACACAAAGCTTGATTCAGTGGTGGATGAATTGCATAAACGAGGTTTCATGACCGGCTTGTGGACAGAAAACGGAGTTGAAAAAATTGCCAAAGAGGTAGGAACTCTTGGTTCTCGCCTTTGTAAACTCGATGTTGCCTGGGTAGGTGCAGGATACAAATTTGCTATCGATGGTGTGAGGGATGCATACAATGGAATTGAAAATAATTCTGATGCCAGGGGGTTCATCTGGTCGGTTTGCGGATGGGCCGGAACACACAGACATTCAACTGTTTGGACAGGCGACCAAAGCGGAACCTGGGATTATATAAGATGGCATATTCCTACCGTAATCGGATCAGGATTATCAGCACAGAACGCAGCTACCGGTGATGTAGATGGGATTTTTGGAGGAAGTGATTCTACTTACGTTAGAGACCTACAGTGGAAATGTTTTACTCCAATCTTCATGTCGATGTCGGGTTGGGCCAGTAACAATAAGAACGGTATCAAAGACAAGCAGCCCTACTTGTTTGGAGAACCCTTTACCAGAATTAACAGAAAATATCTGAAGCTTAAGCAAAGGCTTACGCCATACATGTACACTCTTTGCAATGAGGCCTATCAAACAGGAGTTCCTTCAGTTCGCGGATTAATTTTAGAATATCCTGATGATCCCGTTGCCTGGGGCAAAGCCACCAAGTATGAATATCTTCTCGGTACCGACCTCCTGGTGGCTCCGGTTTATAAGCCGGAAGACAGGCGCGACAGTATCTATTTCCCAAAAGGTAAGTGGTTTGATTACTGGGATGGTACAGAATACAGGGGTGAGAGCCTGATTAATAATTATTACGCACCGCTGGATAAACTTCCTCTTTTCGTAAGATCAGGAGCAATAATACCAATGTATCAGCAGATGTATTACGACTGGGAGAGGCCAACTGATACCCTCACTCTGGATATTTATCCCAATGGGCAGTCATCATATGAGATGTATGAAGATGATGGATTAACAAGGGAGCATCGCGATGGGGTGTATGCAACAACAAAATTTGAGGTGACAGCCTGCTGTGAGAATCCTGGTGGGATTGAAGTAGTTCTGAATGCTGCAGAAGGTGATTTTAAAGGCCGCCTCAAGCAGAGGGTTTACATATTGGAGATTCATACCCAGACTGAAGCAGATAAAATTCTGGTTAACGGCAAAAAACTAAAAAAGCAAAAATCTGGAGAGGCTTTTGAAAATGGTGGAGCCGGATGGTACTATAATCCTGAGCATAAAAAAGGAACCCTACTTATTAAAACAAATTACTTGTCGACAGACCAAAAAAGTATAGTGGAAATTCAATAATTCACTGTGCATTTTTACCAAATGATACTATTTTCGCAATTCAAAATATTATAAGAATAAAATGGAAATAACAGGAAGAATTGTAGAGGTTCTTGAGGAGCAATCAGGACAATCAGCCAAAGGAGGCTGGCGCAAGCAACAATATATACTTGAAACACAAGGTCAGTATCCGAAGAAAATATGCTTCATGGTATGGGGCGATAAGATTGATGATTACAAGATCAAGGAAAATGATGAAGTAGAAG
>CAYUNU010000078.1:0-2088 GCA_964446195.1 uncultured Porphyromonadaceae bacterium
AATAGAAAAAGCTTCCATTCTGGCTTCATCAGAGTCGCCCAGGCCGTTAAGACCAAAGGTCGCTGACAGCCTGATCAATTGTGCAGGTGCATCTAAGGCCAGCTTGCTCACTCTACTGGGTTGAAATTCCTGTACGACCTTCTGGGTGTTTGTGAAGCTCCCTTTTATCTCCAATGGTAAAGAAGCCGGTAGAATAATGTCTGCCATTTTAGCTGTTTCTGTCATGAAATAATCTTGCACAACAATGAATTCAGCGTTTTCCATCCAAGCTTCCACCTCTTCAAGATAAACTGCACAACCAACAGGGTCTTCTCCAAAGATTATCATGTTTTTTAATGTGCCCTGGAGCAAAAGGCTCAAGGTGTCGGAGGCAGGATTGGCCGGAAGGTTTTCCGAGCCCCACTTTTCTGCTAGTGTTTTTGCAACATCAGGGTCAGACATATTTCTTGAGCCGCAGGTGGCTTTTGGGTTGATACCCATATCCCATAATCCCTGGGAGTTATTTTTTTCTTTAAGACATATTAGGCCTGAGGATGTTTTGCCCAATTTGCCGGTGAGGAGGAAGAGGTTGCGTAGCTCATATGCCTCGTTACCAGAGACATCTATCTCGCTAAATAGCAATACAGCATTCTGCTCTTTATTAAAAGTTCTTGCAAAATTTTCAATAACTGTTTGCTCCAGGCCTGATTCTTGTACCCAATGTTGATAATCCTCAGCCAGTGTTTTTGTTTTATAATCCTCAAATCCGCTGCAATGATCTTTAATATATAATGCATTTTCTTTTTTCTCTGTTAGAAGGTAATGAATAAGAGCTTTGAGGAAGGCATAATATGATTCAAGAATAATGGTCTGGTCTGCTTTTTTTTCCAGTTTTGATTCATCATTCAGACTGATAAAAGTGACAGGAATTTTGTTGGCATTTTTAGCTTTGTTAACCATAAAACCTGCTACGGCGTTATCTTCATGGATCTCAGAACCAAAGAGGTATATTCTTGAGGCTCCTTTGATTTCCTCAAAGGGAGTATTCAATTCGGAGCTATTCCGGTAAGCTTCTCCTCTACCTAAATAATGGAAGCTATTAATGTTATTTGTCTTAACTCCTCCTCTTGCCAGTCTTTGAATTAAGTACATCTCTTCATTACTGAGTCGTGCACCTGCGAAAAAGGCGTTTTCATCAGGAGAGACATTTTTTATTTTTTCTCTAATTTGGTCAAAAGCTTGTTCGAATGAAATCTCAACAAACTCATCTCCTTTTCTTTGAAGTGGTTTTGTGATTCTATTTTTGTCATTTAGGTATGAATACCCAAATTTTCCATATTTACATAAGTTAGCCTCTGGGTTAACTCGTCCTTCACCACCTGATATTTTCCAGGTAAATCCGCTATGATCCTCATATTTTAGCGTGCAGCCTACAGAGCAATAATTACAAATGCTTGTTTTGGCTTCAAGCTTTACTGGTCCAGGTTTAAAGGTTTTATTCTCTGTAATTGCACCTGTTGGGCAGGCTGAGATACATAATCCACAGGACTCACATTCTGTATCGCATAGTTTGTCGCCCATGCTTGGAGCAACATAAGTTTCAAACCCTCTGTTTACCAGTCCTAAAGCATTAGCACCGACAATCTCCTGGCATATTCTCACGCAGCGTGAGCAAAGGATACATTTATTTGAATCGATTTCAATATATGGGTGATCAAACCTGACTTGGTAGCTTTGGTAATCACCGGAATATTTTTGTTGATCTGCGTCATATTCGTCGCACAGTGATTTCAGGTCACAGCTATTATACTCTGAGCAGCCGCATTCGAGGCATCTGGATGTTTCTGTCAGTGCCATTTCTTCGGAATAGCCTAATTCCACCTCATTGAAATTCTGTCGTTGGTCGGGTGGTATAAGAGGCATTTCCATCCTCAGTTGCTTGGTGTATTTATCCTGATATTCAGAATGTTCTTGTTTGCGGAAGTTATCTTTTTTAGAAACAAATTCTTTTTTATCAGGTACAATAGTTTCATTTCTCAGGTACTGGTCGCAGCTTCTGGAAGCAATTTTTGCCTGAGCGATTGCTTCAATGAGGGTTGCTGGTCCGGT
>CAYUNU010000078.1:2188-11771 GCA_964446195.1 uncultured Porphyromonadaceae bacterium
AGGAACAGATATTCTATACCTTCCTCTTTGGATTCATGTATCTCAATGGGGTTGGCAGGCATTTCTTTTTCGGTACGACGATAAACAACGTAAACTTTTGATGCGCCGAGCCTCATTGCGGTTCTACAACAGTCCATTGCAGTATTTCCTCCTCCTACAACAGCGCATGTTTTCCCCGAGAAGTCAGGTTTTTGTCCTGTCATCTCAATATTTCTAAGAAAGTCGATACCGCTAAAGACGTTTCCTGCATCATCGCCAGGGCATCCCACTCCTGTTCCTTTCTGCGAACCGATAGTAAGGATAGTGGCATCATATTTTTCTTTCAGTTCTTTGTAAGATATATCCTGACCAAATTTTGTGTTATAATGGATGTTGCAACCGAGGTCGGTTATATTTTTCACTTCAGCATCTATTATCTCATTTGGAAGGCGGTATGGAGGTATTCCATATCTAAGCATACCTCCCGGATTAGGGCTGGCTTCGAAAATATCCACATCATGACCTTTAATTTGGAGGAACCAGGCTGCTGAGAGGCCTCCCGGACCGGCTCCTATCACTGCAACTTTTTTTCCTGATGAAGGCTCAAGTTCGGGAACATATTTTTCTTCGCTACTCAGGTCTGCATCAGAGCTGTATCTTTTGAGGTAATCAATTCCCACAGCTGTACCTTCATCGAGTAAGTTACGACGGCAAGCTACTTCACAGGGCCTAACACAAACACGACCACAAATTGCAGGAAGAGGGTTAACCTCTTTTATCAATGCAACTGCTTCACGGTTCATCCCTTTTTCAATCAAGGATATATAACCCTGAACATCAACGCCTGCCGGACAGGTAAGTTTACAGGGAGCAAGGCAATCTGCATAGTGGTTGCTAATGAGAAGGTCCAAAGCATTCTTTCTGGCTTTTCTCACCTTCTCATTATCGGTATGGATAACCATACCTTCTGATATTCTGGTTGAGCAGGCAGGTTGGAGCCCTCTCATTTTCTCTACTTCAACAACACAGACATAGCAGGAAGAGTAGGGGTCGAGCCTGGGGTCGTTACAGAGGGTAGGGATATTGATTCCTTCACGCTTGGCACATTCCAGGATTGTTTCTCCCTTGTTACCAAAATATCTTTTGCCGTTGATAATTATATTCAGATCATTCATAAGTGACATGATTGCTTTAAAATTCATTTATCAGGAAACGAGGATTGCATCGAATTTACACTTGGTATAGCATACTCCACATTTAATACATTTTTCCTGGATAATGGTATGAGCTTCTTTCCTGGAGCCAATTATTGCATCAACAGAGCAGTTCTTTGCACACACGGTACATCCTGTACATTTTTCTTCAATGACGGTATAAGTGAGTAGTGGCTTGCAGCTCTTTGCCGGGCATTTTTTGTCGTATATATGTGCTTCGTATTCGTTTCTAAAATACCTTATGGTTGTAAGCACCGGGTTAGGTGCAGTTTGCCCCAATCCACATAGAGAGCTGTCTTTTATTTGATAAGCCAGTTCTTCGAGCAGTTCGATGTCCCCTTCTTTTCCTTCGCCTTCGCAAATACGTGTGAGTATTTCCAGCATTCGTTTTGTCCCTATTCGGCAGAAGGTACATTTGCCACAAGATTCTTTCTGTGTAAAGTCGAGAAAAAACCGCGCCATATCAACCATACAGGTGGTTTCATCCATAACCACCATACCTCCGGATCCCATTATGGCACCAGTAGCATTTACGGAGTCGTAATCTATTTGTGTATCAATGAGATGCTCAGGTATACATCCTCCTGATGGGCCTCCTAATTGAACTGCCTTGAATCTTTTATCATCCTGTATTCCTCCTCCAAGCTTGTATATGACATCTCTGATTGTGATACCCATTGGTACTTCAACCAGACCGCCATTTTTTATCTTGCCTGTTAGGGCAAAAACCTTGGTGCCTCTGCTTTTTTCTGTTCCATATTTGGCATATTCTTCGGGCCCCTTGAATATTATCCAGGGTATATTAGCATATGTTTCAACATTATTGATGTTTGAAGGTTTTCCCCAAAGTCCTGATTCGGCAGGGAAGGGTGGGCGCTTGGTAGGCATTCCTCTTTTTCCTTCTACGGATGCCATGAGGGCTGTTTCTTCACCACAAACGAAAGCTCCTGCACCTTCTTTCACATACATATCAAGATTAAATCCTTCAATTCCCAAAATATTATTGCCGAGATAGCCTTTTTTTCTTGCTTGTTCAAGAGCTATATTGAGCCTTTGTATTGCAAGTGGATATTCTGCTCTGCAATAGATGACGCCTCCGGTGGCTTTGATCGCATAGGCTGCAATTATCATCCCTTCGATAACGGCATGCGGATCGCCTTCTAATAATGATCGGTCCATGAAGGCGCCCGGGTCGCCTTCATCGGCGTTGCATATGACATATTTTTCGTCGGACTGATTATTAAGTGCAAAACGCCATTTCATCCCGGTAGAGAAGCCTCCTCCGCCTCGACCTCTGATTCCTGAATCCAGAACATTCTGAACAATGCTTTCGCTAGTTAAGTTTTCGTCCTTGATTTTTTGTAATGCTTTATAACCATTTCGTTCCTCGTATTCTTCTATTCTCTCGGGGTTTATAAACCCACAATCGCGCAGAGCAATCTTCACTTGTCCCTCAAAAAACTTGCTGTCGGGTGTTTCAAAAAAATCAGACTTGACAATTAGCTCTTTTACCGGGTTATGATTTTGGACGTGTTGTGTTATAATATCCACGGCCTTTTTTTCATCTATCTCGCCATACAGATAAGCTCCGGATTCGTCAATAATCTCAACAAGTGGTTCGCGGTAGCACATTCCCACACATGATGTTTTGTCCAGTATGAAGTCGAGATTTTCTGCGTTTTTCAGATCCCTGATTTTGTTATATACCTTGTTACCTCCTGCTGCAATTCCACAGCTGCCTAGTCCAACAATTACCTTAGTTTTTTCCATGGGATATTTTTTTTGGTCTTAGGAATTAATCCTGACTTTCCCTGATTTTTATTTCTTTTATAACCTTCACTGCAGATTTGCCGCTTAGCTTACCATATGTTTCATCACCTATCATCATTACCGGGGCTAGTGAGCAACATCCCAGGCAGGCTACGGACTCCAATGTGAACAAATTATCTTCACTTGTTTCGCCATCCTTGATGCCCAAAGCTTCCTCTATGGCTTCTGAGATCATCCCTGCATTTTGAACATGACAAGCGGTGCCGTGACAAACTTTAATAATATGTTTTCCCACCGGATGTAGTCTGAATTGAGAGTAGAAGGTTGCTACTCCATACATTTCGCTCAGGCTAATACCTGTCTGACTGGAGAGAAGGCGGAAAGCTTCCTCAGGAATAAATCCATATAAATCCTGTGTACCCTGAAGCAGAGGAATCAGGTTGCCTTTTTTATTCTTGTACTTGTTAATTAATTCACTGAGAAGATCAAGGTCAATGCCTTCAACTTTCAGGTTATCAGATGTTATAATTTCGGGAATCCTTTGAACGCGCATAGTTTTTTCAGCTTAATTGATTCAAGGTTTAGCGAATAAAATTAAGGCATTAAAAGGCATAAAATATGATATATATCAGTTTTGTAATTATTGTTTTGTTAACATCAGGATAAATAAATTAATAAGAGTTTTAATGAGCCCAGTTTGGGAAAACTGCCATATCTATACCGAAGGCCCATCTTGCGATAAAATACACAGATAATGTTATAAGCACTGTTCCCACTAGGTTCATAACCAAGCCAGTTCTCACCATATCCACTATCCGGATTTTATTTGTTCCGAAGATAATTGCGTTTGGGGGAGTTGCTACGGGCAGCATAAAAGCCATTGATGCAGACATGGTGGCTGGGAGCATAAATAGGAGGGGGTTTATTTGAGTCGCTACTGCTAATCCGGCCAGTACCGGTAGGATCATTTCAGTTGTTGCAGTATTGGAGGTTAGTTCGGTTAGGAAGGTCATCAGCAGAGCTACTAAAGCTATTATCAATATTGGGTGCAGGGCAGTGACGAAGCTGAGTTGTTCTCCAAACCAGGTTGACAAGCCTGATTCTTTGAATCCGGAGGCTAGTGCGAACCCACCACCAAACAAAAGGACAATGCCCCATGGAAGTCGGGATGCCATCTTCCAGTCCATTAATCTGGCTCCTTTAATATTTTTTGATGGTATGGCAAACAGAATAATGGAAAGGGCTATGGCCACTGTTCCGTCGTTAATATATTCAGGGAATCTGAACAGGTTTTGCCATCCGGGAATTCTGAAATTTCCTATTTGAATATCAGCCCGGCTGAGCCAGAGAAGGGCCAGACTTACAAATATGACAAAAATGGTTTTTTCTTCAAAAGCTGCTTTTCCCAGTTCCTTATATTGATTTTTTAATAAGTCCTTGTTTATTTTGCCTGCGTTTGATTTCCTTCCAAATTTCATGTAGAGAAAAGCCCAGGCAAAGAGGAATAGAGTAATCCCAGCAGGCAAGGCAAAGATCATCCAATCAGCAAAGCTTATTTCAGGAGCATCGGGGAACATGATTTGGAAAATTCTTGTAAAAGAAAGGTTTGGAGGAGTCCCTACCAAAGTCATCATTCCGCCTATTGATGCGCTATATGCCACACCAAGAAGTAGTCCAATAGAATATGAGCTTGTTTTTCCTGATGATTTCCCCGACTGATCCTCCAGTTGTGAGATTACAGAGATGAGTATAGGCACCATCATCATTGTTGTAGCTGTATTGCTTATCCACATAGATAGAAATGCTGTAGCTAGCATAAAGCCGAGTAATATTCTGGATGGCTTGGTTCCGGTAAAAATTAGGATTCTCAGGGCTATTCTTTTGTGGAGGTTCCATTTTTGCATGGCTAAAGCCACAATAAAACCGCCTATGAAAAGAAATATCACATGATTGAAGTAGGTAGACGAAACCGTTTTCCCATCCATGATACCCAGAAGAGGGAACAGAGCTACTGGAAGCAGGGCTGTTATTGCAAGTGGTACTGCTTCTGTAACCCACCATATTGCCATCCAGAAGGCCACAGCCAGCGTAGCAGTTGTTTCGGGTCGATCAGGATTAAGGTTAAATGAAAATAAAATGAGCAGGCCCACAAGTGGACCTGCCCAGAATGATATCTTATTAAGCTTGCTCTTAATTCCCATCAAATTACTGATTCAGAAACTGCAGGATGTTCCTTTCTATTCTCTTGTCAACATCTTTAGCATCAGCCTTTTCAAATTTATCTCCCGTTATGCTCTCATACAATTCAATGTATCGGTTTGATACATTTTCAATCGTAGCTTCCGGCATTTCCGGCATTGTTTGGCCGTCCTTGCCTTGGAAGTTGTTATCGATAAGCCATTGACGAACAAACTCTTTTGACAAGTGTTTTTGTTTCTCTCCTTTGTCAAAATTTTCCTGATAAGTTTCTTCGTAAAAATACCTGCTGGAATCAGGAGTATGGATCTCGTCAATCAGATAAATTTTACCATTTTTGACTCCGAACTCATACTTTGTATCAACCAGGATTAGCCCTTTCTCATGAGCTATCTCGGTACCCCTTTGAAATAATTTCCTTGTGTAATCCTCAAGTTGGATATATTCCTCTTCAGATACCAAACCTTGCTTGATTATCTCTTCCCTGGAGATATCTTCATCATGACCTTCATGAGCTTTTGTAGTGGGAGTTAGGATTGGTTCGTCAAATTTTTGATTTTCCTTCATACCTTCGGGTAATGGTATACCGCAAATGGATCTTTTACCTGAGCGGTATTCTCTCCAGGCATGACCTGTTAAATATCCTCTGATAACCATCTCTACCTGGTAGGGGTCTACACGGTGACCTATTGTAACCATTGGATCGGGAGTACTGATTTTCCAGTTAGGAACGATATCAGCTGTTGCATCCAAAAATTTTGATGCTATCTGATTGAGTACTTGTCCTTTGTATGGTATACCTTTTGGTAGTACAACGTCAAACGCTGAGATGCGATCGGTGACCACCATAACCAGGTACTCATCGTTAATATTATAAACGTCCCTTACTTTTCCTTTATAGAGGTCTTTCAACCCCGGAAGTTTGAATTGTGTTTGGTTAATTGCCTGAGCCATTGGCGATAAATTTAAATTAGGTTAAACAAAGTTAAAAATATTGAAATTCATTCTATTATTAATTCTTTCTGGAGCTGGATTTTTATTTTCCTTTATTTTGATCTTCCTCATAAGCGTCAACAATTTTCGCAACAAGTTTATGGCGGATAATATCGCCTTTATCAAAATCCACTATTGCAATTCCTGGAATATTTCTCAGTAATTCATGAGCGTGGACCAATCCTGATCTGGATGGAGATTGTAGATCTATCTGAGTGATATCTCCAGTTACAATAAATTTTGAATGATTTCCCATTCTTGTGAGGAACATCTTTAGTTGGTTAATTGTGGCATTTTGTGCTTCATCAAGAATTACGAATGAGTTTTCGAGTGTTCTGCCCCTCATAAAAGCCAGGGGAGCAATTTGAATCGTATTATCATCCATATAATCTGCCAGTTTTCTTGCAGGCATCAAATCCAGCAATGCGTCATACAGAGGTTGAAGGTAGGGATCAAGTTTTTCTCTTAGATCGCCGGGCAGGAATCCAAGCTGTTCGCCCGATTCTACTGCAGGACGGCTAAGGATAATTCGCTTGACCTCTTTGTTTCTAAGCGCATGCACAGCAAGTGCGACTGCCATATATGTTTTTCCTGAACCTGCAGGACCTGTTGCAAAGAGCAGATCATGCTTTTGGAACAACTCAACCATCACTTTCTGGTGGGGAGTCCTGGCTTTTATTGGCTTACCGCTGTTACCAAAAACTATAATATCATCATCCTTACTCCTGCCATTATTTCCTTGAGGTAATGATTCTCCCAATATTCCTTCAAGTGAGTATTGATCGAGTTGATTAAATTGGTTCACGTGGCTAAAAATCCTTTTGAGCTTCTCTTCAAAGAGCTCAATTTCGTCGGGATTACCTATTGCTTTAACCTTGTCACCGCGAGCTATTATCTTTAATTTTGGAAAGAAATGTTTGAGGATTTCAATGTTGATATTGTTTTGTCCGTAGAAAACAATGGGGTCGGTGCCTTTTAAATATAAAACCTTTTCAATCATAAAGTGGACTAGAATCGTTAATTTTGGGCCTTGTGGCCGATAAAGGATTTCGTTTCTATATTGGCAAAAATACAGATATTCGTGAATAATCTAATAGTATTATCCTGAGATGACAGTTATTAGTCTGACAAGTGATTGGAATAAGCATGATTACTATGCTGGAATGCTTAAAGGTAGGATCATTCGTTTGGTCCCCGAAGCTACTCTGGTGGATGTTTGTCATGATATACAACCCTTTCATAGTCTCCAGGGAGCCTTTGTTTTACGTCAGGCACTGACGGAGTTTCCGCAAGGGAGTATTCATTTATTCCTTGTTAATCAGGGTCGTACCTCAGATGTTAATCCTGTAATATATAAGTATAGGGGGCAGTTTATTATAGCATGGAGTGATCCTGTTTTGGGCTTACTTTTTGATGAAGATCCGGAAATGTATTTCCAGGTTACTCCTGAAATATTTACGAAGATTGCTAGTCATAGTTCAAATATTCAAGACGTTAATGGCTTTTCACCTTCTTTTCCTGAGATGGCATTATTCCCCCGGATTATAAGATGGCTTATTGATGCTAGCGTCGAAGAACTCAATATTTATGAATCTATTCCTGTTGAGCAGTCTCCTTGGCAACCGATAATTCAGGGAGGAGCGATTACTGGCAGGGTAATTTTTGTTGATTCCTACAAGAATGCAATAAGCAACATTAGCAGATCACTCTTTGATGAAGTGCAAAAGGGACGCCGGTTTGAGATTTTTGTTAAGAGTAATCATTATAGGATTGATAAATTGAGTCAGACCTATGGAGATGAAGAAGCTGGCGATCTTATTGCGCTATTTAACTCTGTGGGGTTTTTAGAAATTGCCATGGTGCAGGGACAAGTTGGGGAGCTTCTTTCTCTGGAGCAGGGTTCAACAATTAAAATAATATTTTATGATTAAAGATGATCGGAAGGAAACAATAGAGTCATTTAACCACCTTCTTGACATAATGGATGAGCTGAGAGCTAAATGTCCATGGGATAAGAAACAGACCTGGGAGAGTTTGCGAACACTAACAATTGAGGAGACCTATGAACTTGCTGATGCTATTGTTGATAAGGATTCTCATGGAATAATGGAGGAGTTAGGTGATTTGATGTTACATTTGGTTTTTTATTCAAAAATTGGAGTTGAGAAAGATGCCTTTAACCTAAAGGATGTATTGGATTACATTAATAACAAGCTTGTATACAGGCATCCGCATATTTTTTCTGATGTAAAAGTTTCCAGTGCGCGTGATGTTGAAGACAATTGGGAAAAGCTTAAACTGAGTGAGAATGGTGGGAAGAAAACAGTTTTAGGAGGCATTCCATCCGGTCTTCCAGCTCTGATTAAAGCTTATCGCATACAGGATAAAGCCCGGGGAGTTGGTTTTGATTGGGATAAGAAGGAGCAGGTTTGGGATAAGGTTGAAGAAGAGATTAATGAGTTTAAGGAAGAATTGGAAAAGGTAGATGATGATTCGATGGAGCAGGAGTTTGGGGATGTTTTCTTTTCCCTCGTTAATGCAGCTCGACTTTATGGTATAAATCCTGAGAATGCTCTGGAAAGGACAAACTTAAAATTTATTAAGAGGTTCAATTATCTTGAGAAAAAGACTATTAGTAAGGGGCTTAGTCTTAGAGATATGTCTCTTGATGAGATGGATGTCATATGGGAAGAATCAAAAAAGGCAGATGGTTAATCTGCCTTTTGGATTTATTTTTTTTCTTCTTTTTTCTCTTTTGGAGCTTTGGTAACAGTTTTTGTTTTCGCCTCAGCCTTAGGTTTATTCTTAGTTTCTGTCTTAGTTTCTGTCATAGTTTCCGTCTTTGTCTCTTTCTCTTCAACTGGTTCAGGCTCTTTGTCCAGTATTCCATGTTTCAGGAGGCTGTTGTACCAGTTTATAACTTTTTTCATATCAGAAACATAAACTCTATCCTGATCGTACTCGGGAACTATCTCCTCGAAATATGCTTTGATCTCATTACTGCTTAATTTCTTTGGGTTTAATATTTCCTGATCACTCTCTTTTTCCTTTATCCTTTTCAATACTTCAGCCAAGGGTATCTCATCTTCCTCAGTATATATTGAGATATCTTCGAGTGAGCTAATCCTTGCAGTAGCATAGGCAGGCATTCTGTTTCCTGTATCGAGGTGTTCAACGATTACAGCATTTTTACCTTGGGAGATCATTTTAAATAATCCTCCCTGTCCGGCTATCGACAATATTCCTTTAAGATCCATCCGTGTTATTTATTTTACATTTTAGCCCACAAATATAGACATTTAGGACATTCCTCTTGATTTTTTGATTTTTTCGTATGCTTCCTGCAGTTTTTGGAATTTCTCCTTGGCTTTATTTTTCACATCATCTCCAAGATAGGCTACTTTATCAGGGTGATACTTAATCGCCATTTT
>CAYUNU010000079.1:0-11733 GCA_964446195.1 uncultured Porphyromonadaceae bacterium
GTACTCCTTCCAATAATGCTGATAGCCATTGCAAACAATTATGGTATACACATTTACAACCGACACCTTGAGCTCGACTTAAAAAGTAAAGGCAATTCCACGGGGGAGGAAAGGATACTATCATTATGGAAAGCCCTGGCAAAACCTGTTATTCTAACAGGAATAACCACAATAGCCGGTATATTGGGTTTGCTAACACATATAATTATTCCTGCAAGACAAGTTGGCCTGTTAGCAGGCATTGGAATTGCCTGGGCCCTGATAATGAGTCTGATTTATATTCCGGCCTACTTATCAGGAATAAAACCGGCTTTTAAGAAGCATGAAACAAAAGCCAATCTCCTTGAGAAAGCCTTAATATTCCTTGCACGCAAGCTTACTCTACATCCTAAAAGGATCCTGATTTCAGCACTTATACTTATAGTGTTTTTGGGGATAGGGATATTCAAGCTTCAGGTAGAAGGAAACACAGTAAATTTTTTCAGTAAGGAGCATGTAGTTCGGAAAAGCTCCGACCTCATTGATGACCATATGGGTGGATCACAAACTATATCTATTCATTACACAGGCGATATTAAAGACCCACAGCTTTTAAAAAGGATGATTAATGTTGAAGAAGAGCTAAAGAAGACCCCTGGAGTTGGTCAGGCTATGTCCATTGCCAGCGTAGTAAAAACTATGAGCAAAAGCATTCTTGATCCGGAAGATCCCAACTATGATGCGATCCCCGACAGTCGGGATGCTGTTGCCCAATACTTTGAATTATATAGCTTTAGGGGTGATCCCTCAGATTTTGAGCAGTTGGTTGATTTCAACTATGAAAATGCCCAAATGATCATCAGGATAAATAACCCGTCCAGTACTGCTGTTCTGAAGGTTGTAGATAAGATAGAGAGGCTCACCAAGGATGATCCCTCGGTTGCTCAGATTGGCGGAATAGGTCTGATTACAGCAGAAATGACAGATAAACTGATTAGCGGGCAAAACAGATCTCTCGCGTTTGCACTTATTGTTGTCACATTACTAATTATCCTGATTTTCAGATCATGGAAAGCGGGTGCTCTTGCTCTTGTACCGCTGTTAATGGCCTGCCTTGTTCTTTTTGGACTGATGGGTTGGTTGGGGATACCTCTGGATGCGGCAACAGCACTTCTCTCATCAATTATGATCGGAGTGGGAGTAGACTATACAATACATTATTTATGGAGACATCAGCAAGAGATTAAATCAGGAAAAAACACCAGGGAAGCAGTATTTGAGACGCTAACAACCACAGGGAAAGGAATCACTTTCAATGCCTTATCAGTAATTATAGGATTTGCTGCCCTATTGTTTAGCAGCTTTAACCCCATACGTTTCTTTGGCTTCCTCACAAGCATCTCCATACTCACTTGTTTGGTTGGAGCACTATTTATTATACCTGCAGTAATATTAATCACAGAACCAGCCTTTTTAGGCATCAAGAAAGATGAAAAATCAAAATACCTTAAAGAATATGAAAAAAAGCATCTTCGTCATAGCTCTCCTGCTTACACAGGTAGCGCTCATGGCACAGAATAATCCTGATCCGAGGGATATAATGAAAAAATCAATGGATAACACCAAACTTCGGGGTCTGGAATCCAAAACCCGCCTGGATATCAATGATGGGAAGGGAAATGTTCGGACAAGAGTAACCACAATGGCTTCGAGGATTTTTGAGGATGGAACAGAAAAACGAGTAATTGTATTTGTGTCCCCAGCTGATGTTAAAGGTACAGCTATGCTAATTTTTGATCACAAAACGGGTAGTGATGATATGTGGATTCATTTACCGGCTCTAAGGAAAACCAGAAAAATTGTAAGCACAGAAAAAAGTAAGTCATTCATGGGATCAGAATTCTCAAATAGTGATCTTGCTGTAGGGGATATTGATGACTTCGAATATGAAATTGTTACAGAGGAAGAGTTTGGAGGTGAGTTGTGTTGGAAAATCAGGACAACTCCTAAAACGGATGATATTGCAGATGAGAATGGCATTGCCTTTAAATATATGTGGGTAGCAAAAAAAGATTTCATACCCCGTAAAACTCTCTTCTATGATCTGGATGAAGAGCCCTATAAGGAGATGGTTTATTCCGGCATCAGGATGCTCGACACAGAAAACAGGAAATACTTCATAACCCACATGGAGATCAAGAATTTACAGAACAATAGATTTAGTGTGATGGACATGGAAGAGATAAAATTTAATCCTTCTGTTCCAGAAGAATATTTTACCACTGCATTTTTGGAGAGACGATAAAAAGAGAGAGAGTTAAAATGAGTTGTATAAAAAGAAAAAGAGTATTGGTAACCGGAGCTTCTGGATCTGTTGGGATTGAAGTTCTTAAGGAGCTAAAAAAGCGCAGTGGTGAGTTTGATGTTCGGGTTTTTGATATCAGGACAAAAAAAACCATGAAGAAGCTTGCTGAATTTGAAAATAGCTTTGAAATTGTATATGGGGATCTGACAAATGCAGAGATGGTTTGGAAAGCCTGTCAGGGAGTAGATATGCTAATTCACCTGGGTGCCATAATCCCTCCACAAGCAGATAAATTCAGCGACTTGGCCAGGCAAGTAAATGTTGAGGGGACGAAAAACCTTATAAGGGCACTGAAGAGGCTGAATCCCAAAGCCTTTATGATATACGCATCCTCAATTTCAGTATATGGTGACAGGTTAGAAAACCCCTGGATCAAAGTTGGTGATCCTTTGAAAGCCAGTGTAGAAGATTTCTATGCAGAAACAAAGATTGAGGCTGAGGGTTTGATAAAAAATTCGGGATTGAGCTGGTCCATTTTTAGGCTGACAGCCATTATGGGACCTCAGACAAAGATGAGTCCCCTCTTTTTCCATATGCCTCTGAACACCAGCCTGGAGATAGCTACAGCCCGGGACACCGGCTTTGCTTTCACACGAGCTCTTAGTAAGGAGGAACAACTCCAACATAAGGTCTTCAATCTATCCGGTGGCCCCGAATGCAGAACCACCTACAGGGAATTCATGTTGAAAATTTTCTCTCTAATGGGACTGAAGATATTTAGCTTTCCCAAAAACGCATTTGCAGATCACAACTTTCATTGTGGATATTATTCTGATGAAAATATTCTACAGGAAATTCTGGGTTTCCAGAGGGATACCCTTGATGACTATTATAAGATCATCGAATCTCAGCAGAGGTCTATTCTAAAGTACCTCACCAGCCTCTTTAACAACCTTATAATATGGATAATACTCCAACGCTCCGAGCCCTTCCAGGCCATCAGGCGAAAAGAAGAAAAAATGTTAAAGAGGTTTTTCTTTCACGCATAAATAGAGAATCATCAGATCGTCAGAATCAGTAAATATTACTGAGGACTAACGACTGGGTACCTACAACTTCAAAACTGATCCATATCAGTTTTTTAATATTGTCGAAACAGATTGTATTCATTACATTGGTAGTGGCAAAACCTAACACTTTGTATTATGAATACAGATCTAATTCCCTCACCGGATACTATTCCGGTTAATTGGTGGTGGTTCCAGATATTATTACTCTTCACCTTTCTGATTCACTTGATTTTAATGAATTTTGTTTTGGGAGGCAGTCTTATTACACTCTGGGATATCCTGAAGGGTAAGCCTCTTAACAGAGATGCTAAAAGCATACCAACTAGGGTGGCCCTAGCCGTTAATTTTGGAGTTCCTCCACTATTATTTGTGCAGGTATTATACGGCAATTTTTTCTACACAAGTTCAGTAATGATTGCCGTAGCCTGGATCATGGTTGTTCCTATTCTTATTTTAGCCTATTATGGTGCCTATATCTTCACTGAGAAGGTTGACAAAGCTCCTGTTTGGAGCAAGATAAGTTTAAGTATAAGTGCTTTATTTTTATTGATCATAGCATTTATATATGTCAATAATAATACTCTGGCTCTAACTCCTGGGCGATGGGGTGAATATTTTAATCATTCAGGCGGAAATTTTTTCAATTGGGGAGAGCGGACTCTGATTCCAAGGTATTTACATATGGTTATTGGAGCTATTGCCATAGCTGGTTTGGGAAAAGCTATTTATTATCATTTCAGTAAAATAGCCAGTACTGAAAAAAAGAAGGCGGAAATTACTCGTGGTCTTAAGATCTTCGGCTGGTTTACTATCATACAGATAGTTATGGGTGTTTGGTTTTGGATGGCATTACCTAAAGGCATCATGATGTTATTCATGGGTAAGAATATTGCATACACAGCAATAATGCTTGTCTCATGGATCTTCGGACTTCTTATTCTACACTCGGCCTTAACTGGAAAGTTAAAAACTGCCTCCCTTTTCGGGGTCATCACTATGGTTCTCATGGTTATCATGAGGGATTTGGTAAGACATGCCTACCTGGGAGATATTTTCCATCCGACAGACCTCGTAGTAAGCCCTCAGGCTTCTCCATTAATAGCCTTTCTCTTAATCTTTGTCATAGGATTAGGAGCCATATATTATATGATCAAGTTATTAACAAAACCTTCAACTGAAAAGTCATGAATTATCCTATCTGGAATTTACCCAATACCGGTGGTGGATTATTAATTGCCATTATCGCCATAGTACATGTTCTTGTTTCTCACCTTGCAGTTGGGGGAGGTCTTTTTCTTGTATTGACAGAGAGGAAGGCAATAAAAAGCAATGATCAAGGCCTGCTGGGCTATGTTAAATCCCATACTAAATTTTTCCTCTTATTAACGATGGTATTTGGTGGCATTACAGGAGTAGGGATCTGGTTTATCATTGCCTTGGTTCATCCGGCTGCCACATCCATCCTGATTCACAACTTTGTTTTTGCGTGGGCTATTGAATGGGTTTTCTTCCTTGGAGAGATTGTAGCATTATTGATATACCACTATCGATTTAGCAAGATGAACTCTGATGATCACATGAAGATTGGGTGGTTGTATTTTATTTTTGCCTGGGGATCGCTCTTCATAATTAATGGGATACTTGGGTTCATGCTAACGCCTGGAAATTGGCTTGAGACAGGAAACATGTGGGATGGTTTTTTCAATCCCAGTTTTTGGCCGTCTCTGATATTCAGATCATGCATATCCTTCATTATGGCAGGAATATTCGGTCTTGTTACGGCTAGCTTCACAAAGAATCCTGATATCAGAAAAAAAGCATTCCAAACATGTGTAAAATGGATGTATTTGCCGGTAATTTTATTATTTATTAGCGGATTCTGGTATTCCAATATTATTAGTTCAGATTCTCACGAAAATTTATTCCAATTCAATGCTTCGGGAATAACATCCGTAAAATTCCTACTGATTTTCAGCATCTTACTATTCATTTTGGGATTATGGACATTATTCAGGTTGAGCCCTACAATTCAAAAAGTTGGAAGTTTTATAATGATTTTCATTGCACTTGGTTGGATGGGCAGTTTTGAATACAGTCGTGAGATAGCCAGAAAACCCTTTGTCCTCTATGATGTAATGTACTCAACCGGAGTAACACCTGAGCAAATTCCTGAGGTGAATGAGCAAGGGATTTTAAAGTATGCCAAATGGAGTTCTATCAAGGAGATAAATGAAGACAACCTGGTAGAAGCAGGCAAGGAAGTTTTTCGTCTTGAATGCATGGCTTGTCACACAATTGGGGGGTATAACCAGGTAAAAAACAAAACCAAAAGACTAACTGAACGAGGCATTTTGGCCCACCTATCTGGTCAGGGTAAGGTTAACAATTACATGCCACAATTTCTAGGCACAGATAAGGAAAAAGAAGCGTTAGCCGCTTACATTGCGAGAGACATACACGGTCTGGTGCCTGCAATAAATGAAGATATTGAAATAGTTCAGGAAGATATTGAAATGCCTGAATTTGATATGGATAAGAGTGAATATGTTCTGTTGGTTTGGAATGATCTGGGAATGCATTGTATTTCAGACAATGATCCATATTTTGTTTTTCTTCCTCCTGCCAACACACTCAATGCTCAATTATTTAAAAGAGGGCCAAAGCCGCATATAATTACAGAAGGGGTTAAGCTTCTTTATGAGGTTCAGGATGGATATAAAAATCCTCAAAATCATGTTGATTTTTGGAATTACGATGACAAGATATTTGGTATTGATTTACCTATTGGGCAGGGATTAAAAGGCAAGATGGTTAAAGGGGAAATGGATGCTATGGAAGGTCATTTTGTAGCCGAGCTTATTCCTGTTGTTCCTTATCGTGACGACAACACATTCAATCCTTTTCCGGTATTTTCAATAACAGCTTTTGATGTCTCAAGCGGGGAACAATTAATATCCACTAAAGCCGTGGCCCCCACTTCAACTGAGCTTGGTTGTCGCAACTGTCATGGAGGAGGCTGGAGAGTTGGGAATATGGCTGGACTGGCAGATGAAACTGCTGAAAACATTCTTTGGGCACATGATAAGTATAATGGAACAGAGCTACTGAATGATGCACTAGCTGGGAAGCCCATGCTTTGCCAGTCGTGTCATGCCGATCCGGCTCTAGGCGCCCCAGGCAAGCCCGATGTTTTAAACCTCTCATCAGCGATACATGGGTTCCATGCTAACTATCTTGGTGGGCTTTACAATGAAGCATGCAACATGTGTCATCCATCGCGTGAGAACGGTAGGACAAATTGCATGAGAGGCAGACATTCTGCTTCTGGTCTTACATGCGTTGAATGTCATGGTAACATTGAAGACCATTCACTATCATTACTTAAAGATAGAGTATCAGGAGGTAATCAGGCTGCAAAAAGACTTTCAGCTAAGCTTCAGCCCTCAGCTGTTGGAAGCATAGATGAGGTTCAGCCCAGGATACCATGGCTGAATGAACCTGATTGCAAATCCTGTCATTACAATTTTGATATATGGGAAGACGGATACTCAGGCACTGCTTATAATAAATGGGTTCCCGGATTTGATGCCCTATACAGAAACCGCACCGACAACCAAGGAGTCATGTGCATTGCCTGCCACGGCGCAACCCATGCTGTTTACCCTGCAACTAATCTATATGGAGAATACAGGGATAACATTCAACCTATGCAATATCAGGGAGTTGAAGGCACCATTGGCACAGAAAATCATTGTATAGTTTGTCATACTATTAAAATGCCATATAGTGGACACCACAGGAATATGTTAGTTAAATAGCCTGAAGCTTTATAATGTTAATAATGCTTAAAATTAATATCTGATCCATGGAAAGTGGGAGTAAGAGCCGTATTTTTATCCTCACCTAAAAACCTATGAAGGTCTTAAGAAAAATACGTCCACTTGTATTTATACTTATTCCGGCTCTGCTGTGGATAGGTTATAATAATGCGGCTAACTGGCATTTTCATAGGTTGAAGTATGGAATTGTTACAACACATTCGCATAGTTATGACAAATCAGCTGATGATGGTCAGCCTTTCAAAAATCACAAACACAATAAATGGGAAATCATCTATCTCAATCAGATTTTCTATTCTTTCCTGGTATGTTTATCATTATCTATCATCTCGGTTTTAATCAGGAGAACTTTTAATATTCTAAAGCCTCAGATTATTGAGGTCCAATATGTACAATCATCACAATATATAATCCCGGTTCGAGGTCCGCCGCCTGTCTTGTTTTAGTATTTCATTCAACTTAAACAAAAACAGACAGCAAAATTACCATGAACAGAAAGATTATTCTTTTTTTTCTGGGTATTGTTATAATTACGAGCCCAGGATTATCACAACAAAACAGAAATCGCAATAAAGGTCGGGAACAACAAACACAAAGACTTTTCAAAAATCGCACCCTCACAGAGATAGACAGTATAGTATGGGGGATGGAAGATTACTTTAACAAGAAGAAGCAAGAAGACAGACTCAAGGAGTTGCAGGAAATGGCTGGAGCTTTTGGCGACCAGAAGAAGGTTGAGGTACTTGATTTGAATAAAAAGTTCTTCAGTGGAGCCAGAAAACAACAAGGATTAAATCCTAACATCAGTTTAGGTGGGGATTTTTTCATAGGTGGCTCAACAAGTGATGATGCATTTATTAATACCCCAGGAGATAAATCCTACGGCAATAACGGGATATTCCTGAGAGAATTGGAATTAGGTCTCGAATCGCCTCTTGATCCTTATTCAAGAGGAAAAGCATTTATCTCAATTTCAGAAGGTGGCATTGCGATTGAAGAGGCTTACATCGAGATGTTAAACCTACCTTTGGGTCTAAATCTCAGACTTGGGATTGTTAACCCTGAATTTGGGCCACTTAACCGTTATCACGACCATGCTCTACCTCAGTTTGACAGACCAAGAGCTCTTGTAAACTATTTTGGGAATGGCAATTTCGGGGGCCCGGGTGTTGCTGGCAACTTCCTGCTACCCCGGCTATTAGGTGCCGATGCTACAAGCCTCGAAATAGCAGCCGTTCATGGAAGTGCTCCAGAAGTTTTTGCCAGTGGTTCACCGTGGAATATTCAGGGAGTTGGCCATTTCAAAAGCTTTTATGATATTGGGAAAAACACTTTTTTTGAATTTAGTCTGAATTCAATGGTTGGACAAAATCCTAACTCAATAGTTGGTAATGAGTCTTATTTGTCGACAGTGAACAGCTTGGGACTTGTACTTAAATGGGTACCTGCCGGCAGGGCAAAATACAGAACTTTCGACTGGAAATCAGAGATTTTCTATGCCACTTATCAAATGTCGGACTATTTGATTACCAGCAAAAGTTTTTATTCCTCCATCCAGAATAAGTTATCTGCCCGCTGGTGGATTTCAGGTCGCGTCGGGATGTCGGAACCACTTAGTCAGGATGATCAATATGAATGGGATTATACCCTGGCCCTGGATTTTTGGCAAAGTGAATTTGTATTTCTAAGACTCCAGTATCAATACAACAATAGATTCCTGTTTACAATGGCTCCTGAAATTTTTGAAATCCCATCCGATCACAGCCTTCTTTTACAAATCTGCTGGGCTATGGGACCACACAAACACGAAGCTTACTAATATATTAAAGCATAACACTAAAATATACTGCAATGAACATAAGCAAAATTAATCCAATCAAGAGATTATTAGCAATTTTATTATTCAGCGTCCTCTTTACTATATCAGGAAGTCCAATTTTTGGTCAAATAAAAATGATATGTAGTTTCTCTGATTATGCTTCAATAGCCAAAGAAATCGGCAAGGACAAGGTAAGTGTAGAATACATTTCCCAGGGTGCTCAGGATCCTCATTTTGTGCTTCCAAAACCCAGTTATGCTATGATGATGAAAAACGCTGACATGTGGGTAACCACAGGGATGGACCTAGAAGTTTGGTCTACTACTTTACTTGACAAAGCAAGGAACAAAAAGATAATGGATGGAGCGGATGGCTTTGTTTCAGTTTCTGATGGAGTTAACGTTCTGCAGAAGGTGAGTAAAGCAGACAGGACAGAGGGAGATGTGCACCTCATGGGTAATCCGCATATTACAACTGGTCCGGTAAACTGGAAAATAATTGCCGACAATATCACAATTGGGCTAATAAAAGTTGATCCATCCAACGCAAGCTTTTACCAGGCTAATAAAGACGATTTTAAACTTAAGGTTGACCAAGCCTTATTCGGAGAGAGTTTAGTTGATTTATTCGGAGGAGACGCCTTATGCAAGATGCTAGAGAACCATACACTTTTCGAGTTTTTGGAGAGCGATTATGATGGAAAGCCATTACTCGACCAACTAGGAGGCTGGCTGAAAACTGCCCTGCCAATGAGAGGTGCAAAAGTAATTGCTTATCATAAGAACTGGGCATATTTTGCCGAGACATTCGGGCTTAATGTTGCTGGATTCATTGAACCCAAACCTGGTATTCCCCCATCAGCCAAACATGTACAGAAAATGGTTGAACTAATAAAAAATCAGGATATAAAAGTAATGTTGGTTGCCAGTTATTTTGAAAAGAAATCACCTCAGATGATAGAAGATAAAACTGGAATCCAAGCCATTTATCTACCTGTATTCGTGAGTGGTAATGAAACACTTAAGAACAATTTTGACTTGATGGATTATTGGATCGAAACCATTAACAAAGCAATACAGTAGAGTATGGAAATGTTAGTTTTTTTAGGACCGCCAATAGCCATTAGTATAATATTTTCCGTTATTCTGGCCTACTTTGGGAATCATATCCTTTCCCGCGGCATCATATTTATAGATATTGCTGTTGCCCAGATTGCTGCTCTTGGCACAATGATTGGCCTTTTGCTTGGTTTTGCTGAAGCATCCCTGGCACTTGAATTATCCTCATATTTTTTCACAATAATTGTCATCGGCATTTTTGCAATAACAAAATTCGCCAATCAAAAAGTACCACAAGAAGCGTATATAGGAATTATATACTGCCTGGGACTTGGTATGGCTCTATTACTTGCAGAGAAGATTGACGGTGGATCTAATTTTATTTCTAAAACAATTACAGGAAATATTCTGTGGACTACCTGGAAAGATGTTTGGGTTAGCTTGATCCTCTTTTCCAGTATTGGAGCATTATACATTTTTGGTCACAAGTATTTCAAGGCCATATCTGAGAATAAATCAGGATCTTACTCTTTGGCTAAAACCCGACTGTTTGACATGCTTTTTTATATGACTTTTGGGATAGTAATTGTCAAAGCAGTTCCCATAGCAGGAGTATTTCTTGTTTTCATTCTTCTTATTGCTCCGGCTGCTTCTATAACGCTATTCACAAATAACTGGCGTAAAAGAATGATTGGGAGCTGGATAATTGGAACAAGCGGATCCATAATTGGAATAATTCTTTCGTACAGTTTAAACATTTCCAATGGCCCTGCTATAGTTTGTCTGCTTGGTGGTATTACCGTTCTTTTAACATTGTGGGTTGTCATTAGGAAAGCACCTCTCACTTCTAAATAAATCAGGAAATGGATATTATAAGCTTCATGTTAGCGCCTTTGGCGGCAACCCTGATACTTGGGGGCATATTGGTGTATTTTGGCATACATGTTATTAAACGGGAAATTATTTTTATTGACATTGCTCTGGCTCAGATAGCTGCTTTGGGTGGAACTCTGGCTTTGGTTCTTTGGCCCCACCTCCATCACGGACATGGGGCTGACGAAGGAGGTCATTTGGTTGAATATCTCTTTTCGTTGCTATTCACAACTCTGGCAGCCGGCCTTTTCTCAATATTTAAAAACCGAAAAATACGAATCCCATTGGAAGCACTGATTGGAATTTGCTATGCAGTCTCAACAACAGCTATGGTAATAATACTTGATAAAAGTTCAGGTAGTGATGTCCATATTCATGATATGCTCACCGGTGCCATCCTGTGGGTGGCCTGGCCGGAAGTGATCAGACTAGCTATAATGGTTTCAATAGTTGGCCTTTTCCATTGGATATTCCGTAAAAAGATGCTCAACTTAACTGACAACTATAGCGATTGTTCGAAAAATCAAGGGAATAGAAAATTATGGGACTTTTTATTCTATTTTTCGTTTGGGCTAGTAATTGTTGAGGCGGTTCAAGTTGGTGGGATTCTAACTGTTTTTGCCTTGCTAATCATTCCGGCATCTACTACACTACTCTTTTTCTCTTCGTGGAGATCAAGGATTCTTGTAGGTTTATTGCTATCTGTTATTCTCACAATACCTGCCCTATGGGTATCCTGGACATGGGATTTACCTGCATCACCTGTGCTCATCCTATTCCTGGGGATCAC
>CAYUNU010000080.1:0-11348 GCA_964446195.1 uncultured Porphyromonadaceae bacterium
GTTTTTATCATGGTTTAAAATTATATACCCAATAAAGTTATAAATAATTTTATCTCCCGTAATGACGCATCACATTATGTTCCGACGGGTGCTCATAATAATGAAAGTAATGTGCATTTCTCCAGTCGGCAGGTGTATTTCCTTTTAAAATAGGCAACATACTTCTTCCCTGCATATCTTCAGGAACTTCTCCACCAGCAATATCGATAAGGGTTTCCCCGAAGTCCAGGTTGGAAACAAAGTCTTCATTTACCATCCCTGGTTCTATGACACCAGGCCAGCTGATTAACAAGGGAGTACGTAATGATTCTTCATACATAAAGCGTTTATCAAACCAGCCGTGTTCGCCCAGGTAAAATCCTTGATCTGAGGTGTAAATCACAATGGTATTTTTGTCCATTCCCGTTTCCTTCAAATAATCCAGCACCTCTCCCACACTTTTGTCCACTGCTGCTATGCAGGCCAGGTAGTCTCTCAGATAACGCTGGTATTTAAAACGCACCAGTTCCTTGCCTGTAGGGTTGGTTTCTTTAAATTCTTCGTAAATGGGATCATACACTGCTTCCCATTCTTTTAACTGCTCTTCGTTTAACCCTCGTCTTGGCTGATCAGACATTTTAAGGTCTCTTTCAATAGTCATGCTATTGGCAATGGACATATTATTTAATGCAGCTGCTTCCCGACCTCCCGAATAATCGTCAAAAAGGGTTGGCGGCTCAGGGAAAGTAACATCTTCGTACATACCAAGTTCATTGGGACCCGGATCCCATGCGCGGTGCGGTGCCTTATGCCACATCATCATCATAAAAGGCTGATCCGAGTTTTTTACCTCATCGAGCCATTTGATGGTTTTATCCGTAATAATTTCAGTGGTATATCCTTCCAATTCATACTGTCCGTTCTGGTTGATGAATTCCGGGTTGTAATACCTCCCCTGTCCGGGCAGGATGTCATAATAATCAAAACCTGTCGGAGTACCTCCCAGGTGCAGTTTACCAATTACTGCAGTCTTATAACCGTTTTGCTGGAGAACTTTCGTAAAGGTTTGCTGGGTGAAGTCAAATTTTGAACCCGCAGTATTGTCAATAAAACCATTTAAATGGCTGTATTTTCCCGAAAGGATGGTTGCCCTTGAAGGTCCGCATATGGAGTTGGTGACAAAACACTGATTAAAGCGTATCCCTGCTTCCGCAATACGGTCTATATTAGGTGTTGGTGCCTGTTCGGCCAATATACTATTGTAGGCGCTAACTGCCTGGTAAGCATGGTCGTCGGACATAATGAAAAGAATGTTGGGTTTTTGTTTCTCCTGTTCTTTTTGTGTAAAAGAACAACTGGAAAACACAATCATTATCAGGAAGATAACTAAGTTGAATATATTTTTATTCATAGCGTTATTTTTAGTTTACAAATAATTCATTGGATTTAATATATGCCTTGATTTCTGTGATCTCCTTGTCTTTTTTCTGTTCTTTTTAAAGGAATTTGCATTCCATTTGTTTCTTCAAGCCAATCATAAATATCAGCTGAAAGATTCCTGATAATATCCTGGTGGTCGGGACTTGCAATCAGGTTGTTCATTTCGTAAGGGTCTTCCTCCAGATCATAAAACTCGTTCGTATCCCATATTCCATGATAACGGATATATTTATACCGGGAAGTACGCACACCATGCATTGTAGGGGTTTGTGGGTATGCATTTTCCCAATAATACTCATAGAATATTTTATCTCTCCAATCTGTAGATTTCCCGCTTAGAAGCGGAACGAGCGACATCCCTTGCATCTGGGCTGGTTTCTCAATACCTGCCAGCTCCAAAATGCTTGGTGCAACATCTATATTCTGTATCATTTCATTAATAATCTGACCTCCATCTATTAGCTCAGGACATTTCATTAGAAAGGGTACTTTTACAGATTCTTCATAGAAGTGACGTTTATCAATGAGTCCATGTTCGCCAAAGGCAAAACCATTATCGCCCATGTAAATAACAACGGTCGACTCACTTAATCCTTGCTCGTCCAGGTAGTTTAAGATGTCTCCAATACTCTCATCCAAAGATAAAATCAATTCACAGTAGCGTTGTACCAGTGTTTCAAAATTGACATGTTGTGCATGGTACATATAATCGACTCCATGCCAGCTTTCACGCTGCATTTTTTGCCAATCGGGCATTCGTCCCTTGCCATAATACTCTTCCCCTTTTAACGGTTCCTCGATGGAGTCTTTATCCGGTCCCAGGTAATCGTGGTAGCCATACGGATGGTTTTTGCCCTTAACGGGCTGTGCAGAAGTAGCGAAAGAAGGTGGAATTTCAACGTCAACATCAGAATATTTACCTAAATGGCGCTTAGCCGGCACGAAAGCTCCATGCACCGCTTTATGTGAGAGGTACATAAAAAACGGTTTTTCCGTATCCCTGTTATTTAACCAGTCAATCGCATGTTCTGTCAACAAATCAGTAATGTAAGTTGAGTCCCTGTAAGTTTCATGCTTCCCGTTTATATTTAAGGTCGGATTGTAATAAACGCCCTGTCCTCTAAAGCTTTCCCAGTGATTAAACCCGGGACGCGGAGCATCGGTCTCTCCGCCCATGTGCCACTTTCCAAAAAACGAGGTCTGATATCCTTTAGCCTGAAGGTATTGAGGAAAATAAACAAGCTCTTCTGGAGCGGGAGCTTGATTATCAACTACCCTGTGCGTATGACTGAATTGCCCGGTTAAAACAGATGCCCTGCTGGGCGAACAAAGCGAAGTGCTGACAAAAGCGTTTGGGAAATAGGCTCCTTCTTCCGCCAGGCGATCCATCGCAGGAGTCTCCAACCAGGAATACTTCCCTGTAAATCCCATATTATCATACCTGTGATCATCGCTTAAAATGAAGATTACATTCCGGGGCTTTACATCCGGTATTTCCTGAAAAGATATTGTTTTCTCAGTTGGTTTTGGGACACAAGAGATAAGAAGGCCTGTAACTAAAACTGCAGGAATGATCTTTATTAATGAACGCATTTTGAGTAACTTTTTCTTTCAATATTTCATTAAACACAAGTAATGAGGCTGTATCAAAAGTTATGCTTCATGGGATATTCAGGATTGCAAATGAAGTAACCTGGCATTTTTTACGCAGTAAATAAGCACGTTACAAATTGCAATCCTGAATAGAAAAAAAGATGCTACAACTTATGATACAGCTTCATTGAAATACTTATCGCGGCTCGTTAGTAACCTGGATTCTGTTCTAGCACACCCGGCTGCAGATCAATTTGTACTTGCGGAATAGGTTGCAGTTTAGCTTTTTCTGTGAATGAATACCCCCTCATAAATGATCTAATATCATTTTCTGCAAATTCATTTAGGGTTTTGGTCATCGGAACAGAATTTAGCTCTGCGGGTAAGTCATCCCAACGCCTCAGATCATAAAATCTTTGACCTTCAGTAGCAAATTCAAGTCTTAATTCCCATTGAACTGCTCGCATTGCTTCTGCTTTATTCGCAAACGTTGGATAAAGTCCAACCTTGTAATTGGCAGCAGGCACATCCCAGTCAATATCACCTGCGTTTTGATAATCACCTTCAGTTGTATTTTCTCCCCATGGATAAACACTTGGGGGCAGTTCATAAACATTTACGCGCCCCATTACGTATTCATTATTGGCCCTTTCACGAATCATGTTTACATAGGTTCTGGCTGTTTCAAGGTCTCCTTCAAATGCTGCAACTTCTGCTCGCCATAATAAAACATGCCCTAAACGTAAATAAGTGAAATTTTTAGCATTTATCCCTGTTCTCCATCCTGTTGCCTGTGAAAGTGTATATCGGTCTTTTTGATATATCATGGTTTTTACTGGAGTCATATATGGACCCCCGTCACTCTGACGTCGACACCAGTCATGACCTCTGTTTATACCCCAATCAAGGAAAGGAATACCCCTTCTGCCAACAGTCCAGTCCAGGCGAGGATCTACTTCATCTTCAAATGGAACGAATGTTTCTCCTGAGACAACGCCATAATCATTTTTAAGATTAACATTGATTTGATCAAATTCAGGAAGACCATCTGCGTCAACCCGATATGCATTCACAAGGTTTTGTGACATTTGATGTTGTCCGCAACACATTCCTATGTCCGCACCATGGGGATAAAAAATTGAAACACCCATGCCTCCATTGTTACCTCCGGCGCCATCATTCACGCTACTTTGGATTTCAAAAATAGACTCCTGGTTATTATTAAATTCAATCCTATAATTATCGTAAAAATTTGGCATGAGAACATATTTCCCACTTTCAATAATATTGTCAAGCAGAGGTTTTGCATCAGCATACCTTAGTTGATGCATATAGGCTCTGGCTGCGACCCCCATGGCAGCATATTTAGTTGGTCTACCTGGATCACTTTGGGTTTCAGGAAGATTTTCCCACGCAAATTCCAGATCACTAATGATCTGTTCAAGCACAGCACCATCTGGGTTCATATTTGACACTAGAGTGGGATCCTCTGTTTCCTCAGTTATAATCGGAATATTTTGAAAAACAAGCCATGATTCAAAGTAGGAAAATCCCCTAATAAAACGTGCCTCAGCTCTAACCTGAGTCGCTTTAGCTGCGGATATCTCACCCAATTCTTCGACTTCATTCGTTAATTTGATAACATCATTAGCTCGCTTAACATTAATGCCAAGCCATACTTCCCAATGTTGAGCCGGATATTCATGATCTGTTTGTGTTTGCCAACGCTCAATGTAATTCATAATCCGACCATCGCTATTTTCACTCCCTTTGTATGCATCATCCGAAGTCATTGAGCCAAAAACTGCATTCTGGATACCAGAACCTCTGCTGCTCCATCCAACATCTCCTCCTATACTTGCGTAAGCACCTACCAGCATTGCATCCACACCTTCTTCGCTGTAGAATATTGATTTTGAAGATTCTCCCGGAGGTAATTTCTCAAAGAATTCTTCTGAACACGAATTTATTGCCAGAAATAGACTAAGAGTTATTATGGATATAATTATTTTTTTCATGTCGTTTATCTTTTTTAACTAATCAATCGTTCATATTATCTATAACCCAAGATTTATCCCAAACATTATCTGTCGGGGCGTAGGTAAAGCACCCTGATCAAGTCCCATCTGCGCAACTGTTGTGTTCATTTCAGGATCCAATCCACTGTATTTTGTAATGGTAAACAGGTTCGTAACCTGTAAATAGATACGGGCATTCGAAATATTTACTCGGTTAAATACATTTTCAGGGATAGTATAACTTAGTCTGAGGCTTTTAAGCCTTAGGAAAGAAGCATCTTCAAGATAAAATGTTGAAGGTTGTTCTGAATTAGTTTCATTATCCATAATCGGTAATGTTGCATCTTCATTGCTATCAAGGTAAGGGCTACCCCATGAATTATATAAAGCATCTTTACTTCTTCCCCCATTGTAAAGTCCCATGTCTATCCAACGTCTTACATAGTTGACAGCTTCATTTCCATAACTACCATACAAAAACGCGTTAAGGTCAAAGTTTTTATATCCCAAATCAATATTTAATCCTCCTGTAAAAGCGGGATGAGGACTACCAATATAGGTTCTGTCATCTGCATCAATAACACCGTCATCGTTAATGTCACGATACTTAAAATGACCCGGTTTATTATAGGTACCATCTTCTCCAATTGCGGATGGATGAGCATCTGCTTCCTCCTGTGTTTGGAAAATACCATCAACAATGTAACCATAAAACTCGGGGAATGCGTGACCCGCAGAAGCACGTGTATAGTTCATGCCTCGCAATTCACCCATGATAATTTCCTCTTCAACATCATCTGCAAGTTTCACAATTTCATTTACGTATCTGGATATTGTAGCTCTAGCACTATATCTGAATTCATCATTGAATGCAGTATTAGTGTATCCCAGTTCAATATCAAAACCAATATTCTTCATTTCGCCAATATTCACGAAAGGAGGAGTAGAATTACCTAAAACAAAAGGAACTTTTAGTTGGTAGAGCATATCAGAAGTATACCTGTACCAAACATCTGTTGTCAAACTCAAAGAATTTTCAAATACCCTTAAATCTATTCCAAGATTATAAGTTTCAGTCTTTTCCCAGGTTACATTTGGATTCCCCATAGTTGCCTGTGCAAATCCCGGAACAAAACTGGTATTGGAACCATCTATTGGATAACTGGTTAAAGCAGGATCCGTAGCATACGTAGAATATGGCACATAATTCCCAATTCTGTCATTTCCTGACATTCCCCATCCTAATCTGAGTTTCAGACGATCAATAATGTCTGTGGTTCCTTGCATAAAATCTTCGCGTCCAAGCGACCATGCAAATGAAGCAGCAGGAAAAATAGCATATCGATTTTCTGATCCGAATCTTGATGAACCATCGCGACGAGCAGTTGCTTCGAAACGATATTTACCCATTATATCATAATTTATGCGACCAAAAATTGAAAAAAGTGACCATTCTGACATTGAACCTTCATTTGTTTGGGTGGATTCGCCCGATGAAAGCTGCATATAAATCGGATCAACCGAAAAATATTGACTTCTGCCTGCATTATGCCATTGATATTTATTTTCTACAGCTTCAGTACCCAGTATTACGTTTAAATTTTGATTATCTGAAATAGTAGTAGCATAATTAAGTGTGTTTGACCAGTTCCACTGAAAAGTACTGTTATTGCTTATACTATACGTGCTTATAAAATTAGGTTCTGCATGTTCAGGATTAGGGAGAGATCGCGCAGACCCGTTCCATTGTCCATAATTATAGCCAAGTGTACTCGTAAAATCGAGTCCTTCAATTATATTTAGTTTCGCATAAACATTTCCAATGATTCGGCTATAGTTTCCTCCATTATATTGCTCACGATCAAGCATCGCAACTGGATTAGATGAATTAGTGCCCAGTCCTTTACCTCCTGCATAATTACCCATTATATCATAAACCGGGATAATAGGTTGTGAACGATAAGCTTGTGAAATTATCGTAGCTTCACCCTGGTCAGCACGATTACCTCTCTGGTCTCTAAAGGAAACCTGGAGTGACTGTCCAACTTTTAACCTTTTATTAATCCTCGCATCTACATTACTTCGAAAGTTATACCTTTTAAATCCAGTATAATCAAGATACCCATCTTCACTAAGATAGGAGCCGGAAAACAGATAGTTCATGTTTTCTGCACCCCCGGAAACTGAAAGGCCATATTCTTGATATAGTCCATTGCGATATATCTCATCATACCAGTCAGTACCTTCTTTATTTGCTTTAATTATCGTATAGTCCGGATAGCTGTATAAATCCGGACTTGTGCCCAGGTCTCCCTCCATGACTCCAGGAGGTAATATGTAATCGGGAATTACAGGCTCCGATCCGTTTCCATATACTGGATCGCTCCAATCCACACCCGGTGTGTTTCCTTTATTTCTGGCTTCCAGATAAACGAGTTCGGCAAATTCACTTGTATTCAATAAATCATATTGGTTAACAGCTTGTTTGACTCCAGAACGAACTGTAAAATTGAAGCGAGGCTTTTGATTCTCTTTACCTCTTTTAGTTGTGATGATTACGACACCATTTGCCCCTCTTGTACCATAAATTGCAGCAGAGGAAGCATCTTTAAGAATTGATATTGACTCTATATCATTTGGATTAAGATCTGTTCCTGGATCGACCGGAACACCATCGATGACAAACAAAGGATTATTATCAGATATAGTACCCAGTCCTCTTACCCGAATGGTTGCTTCTCCACCCGGGAGGTTAGAAGTGGTTACATTAACACCTGAAACCTGTCCCTGTATTCGGCTCATCGCACTAGAAGATGTCGACACATCCAATTTGTCACCAGATAATGTTGAAATTGAGCCAGTTAATTCTTCTTTCATGCGCGTACCATAGCCCACAGCCACAACCTCCTCGATCCCAATAGCATCAACCTCCATTTGAATATTGACTACTGTCTGGTTACCAACGACTATTTCTCGGGTAACTAAGCCAATAAAAGAAAACACCAAAGTGGCATCATCAGGAACATCTGATATAGAATAATTCCCATTTTCATCTGTAATGGTACCGTCCGTGGAGCCTTTAATAACAATAGATACTCCTATCAATGGTTCTTGATCAGGACCTGTTACGGTACCGGTGATTTTCCTGGGCTGAAGTGCCGCTTTGACCTCAGCCAGATATTCTTTTGGAGACAATACAACCTGACGATCCATTATTACATAATCGATATCGGTCTCCAAAAAAACCTGATCAAGGATCTCTCCAATTTTCTTATTGGACAAACGTATGTTTACCCTTCTTTGCGTATCAACCAATTTCTGATTGAACAGAAAGTTGTACTCACTCTGACTTTCTATTTCGGTAAGCACCTGACCCACATGGGTATCACCTAGATTTACGCTAAGATCCGTGCGCTGCGCATAGGCGTCCTCGGCGAAAATCTGTAAGGTGGCAATTAATAGGAGAATTATTGATAGTTTCATAATTCGAAATAATTTGAGCAAATAATAGGATAGCGATACATCATAGATGTACGTTCTGAATTTTTTCATAGTTTTGTTAGGTTTTAGCGTTTTACAATTTTGCTGTCTTTGTTTAGATCAGATTGTTAGCGTTGAAATGGAATGAATGGGGAAAGTGTAGCCGCACTTTCCCTTTTTTTAGAAGATCCGGTTTCTATTCATAAGCAATTGTTATTTATAATGTTAGATTATTAAGTGTATCCTGAATTCATTTTATTGTAACCTCAATTTCTTGAATATTAAAAGTTCCATCTGCCTTTTTTTCACGAGGACGCTTGTTAAATTTGACGGGACCTGTAAATGTTAGAAGCCTGAGTACCTGATCGAGATTCTCCTCTTCAAAGGTTGCCCAATAGGTATAATCATGTATACGCCTATCCATAATAATGAATTTGACACTATACCAACGTTCCATCCTTTTTAACAATACAGGCATAGGATCATTTCTTAGAATAAGCTTTCCATCTGTCCATCCAGTGTATATGTCAGTTTTATCAAACTTCATATACAGATCCCCCCCCTTTATTCTATATAAAGCTTCCTGTCCGGGTTTTATTTCTGGAATTATTTTTCTCTTTTGTTCCTTGTGATCAATAATTATAAGTTCTTTACCCTTCTTTTGAGAGGGGACTTCAATTTCATCAGCCCCAAACCTGTATGTAGCATGTTGCCCAGGCTTCATCTCTCCTATCGTAACCTCCTTGCTATCTTCTCGTTTAATGAGTTCTATTGAACCAGATTTCAATGTAATCTCTTGATAGTTCTCACCTGGATATGAGTATACATTTAATTTAGTCCCCAAGACTTTAATGTCGAGCCCAACTGTACTAATGACAAATGGGACTCGTTTATTCTCTGTTACTTCGAAATAAGCTTCACCATACAGTTCGACTTCCCTTGTTTTCCCTGTAAACCTTGTAGGATATTTTAACAAACTTCCATTGTTTAGATTTCCTTTAGTACCATCTGGTAATTCAAATGCACTCTGAGCTCCCATTGGACATTTGATTTCATTGTACACGATCTCAGATTGGTTACTCACCCAGATTTTCTGACTGTACATATCCCAACCGATATAGCATAGTACCAGAACAAGAGCAAAGGCAGCAACCCGCCCCATATTCCGAAGTTTGATTCTAAACGATTTGCCTTTTTTTGGGTTAAATGCAAGACACCTGCTTCTTGCATTGTTTTTATCCTTTAAATTGATTGAGTGATGTACCTTATCAAGCAAGGAGTCAAGATTAATGACAGTTTCCTTTGTTTCAGGATCCCATCCATTCCAAATATTATGCAGAAGATGTTCTGTTTTAAAACTACGCTCAGAGTCCTGCAGCCATTGCTGAACATCAGACACTTCCTCATCAGCGGCTCTATCTTCAAAATATCTTAAAAGCGTACTATAATTAACCTTGTTCTTTTCAGAATTCATACATTATAATTAATAAGCTATGTTAGGTGTACCCTCAATTTGAGGGTACACTTAACAAATCAAATACACCTATTCATTACAAACCTAAACTACTTGTGCTTGCAATATATATATCCTCAAACAAGTGAATTTACTCACCTGGTTTTCAATTATTTTTTTTGGAAATCAAATGGACCCAGATTAACTATCTGGCTATCTATATCTTGAAGAAAAAAAACAGTCGCTATTTCAAGAAGAGATTAAAATACAATAGTGTTAGAAAGGAAATTTTGGATAACTCCTCCTTCAGATATTTCAAAGCTCTTGCCAGGTGGTTTTCTGCTGTGCGAGGGGAAATATTCAATTTGCTGGCAATTTCCTTTATTTTCAGTCCTTCCTGTTTATTGAGTTTATAAACAGTTTTCCGTCGGGGGGAAAGACTTTCGATGGCTTTATTGGCAAGCTCAAGCAATTCATTATAAATCATTGTCCCTTCGATATCATTAATCGTCTCCGGAGAATCATCAAGAAGAAGATTTAATGCCTTTTTCTCGATGGACTTTTTTCTGAAATATTTGCGGATGCAGTTATGGGTAATTGTAAAGATATAATTATCGAAGTTGAGGTCCTGATTTACCTGTGTCCTTTTTTCCCAAAGACATACAAAGACTTCCTGTACAAGATCCTGCGAGACATTTTTATCCTTTACCAGTCCCAGTGCAAAATGAAATACTTTCTTACTGTAGATATGATAGATCGTATCAAAAGCTTCAGCATCGCCAGCTTTGAATCTTTCTACCAAATTATCTTTATTATCGGACATTAGATATTATATTGGCCTATATATTATACTATTAACTGACCAATCCCTCTTCCCTTTATTAAAACAAGTGTAATTTTATCTGAATTGAGTAAATAAATTCAAATAAACTGAAAAATACACATTAATACTTCAAAGTTACCAAACCTGGCGATAATCGGCGATTTAAATGTATCTTATTTCTTCAACTAATTCTAATCGTCTCTGTAATTATAATTCAGCTTCTAGTTCTGCCAGTTTCGTAAATTAATAAACCATCTCTGTGAAACTAATTAACTCAAATTGTTAAATATTCCCCAAATGTGACGAAGAACCAATTACGCTGGTGTGCGCATGCTGTTGAATTGAATCAAACTGCTTGTCTGATAAGGCATCCTCATGCTCCATTTCAATTGCCTGTTCTTCAGATCATAACACAAAACCTAACCCCTGTTGTCCAGGTGTTTCCCATTCTTGCTAAATGCCCGAAGGTGAACACTTATAAATCCCGATGCGGTGTCCACAAAGGAGAAGGAAAAAATCATTTATTCCTCATCCTCCACTGATGCAACAAATGCTGCGTGCA
>CAYUNU010000081.1:0-11338 GCA_964446195.1 uncultured Porphyromonadaceae bacterium
GGCGCATCTGAAATACTCATTATTGAACCATCCATGAAAGTTTCAATCTTATAGTGATCATGAGCCGGAACATGTATATAACCATCCCTGGCTTCCAGATGTATTCCTAATCTCTCAAAGGCCCTGGGAATGATGCCGAGGTCATCAATGTCTGCAGGACTTATTGATATTGCTGATCCTGTCATTGCAGCAAGACCAATGAAACTGCCAATTTCAATCATGTCGGGCATGATAGTGTGCTCGGTGCCCCCTAATTCAGCTACGCCATGGATGGTCAACAAGTTAGAACCTACTCCTTCAATACTGGCACCCATCCTGATAAGCATCTTGCATAACTGTTGCAAATAGGGCTCACAAGCTGCATTGTATATAGTGGTTTTTCCAGGTGTCAACACGGCCAGCATGAGCAGATTTGCTGTCCCTGTAACCGATGCCTCCTCAAGAAGCATGTCGGCTCCCTTCATCTTCCCGGCTTTCAACTGAAAACTCGATTTTTCAGCCAGATATCTGACTTCAACGCCTAGCTTGCAAAAACCAATGAAATGAGTGTCAAGTCTGCGCCTGCCGATTTTATCCCCACCCGGCTGTGGCATAATAGCATGGCCCAATCTGGCAATTAAAGGCCCCATAATCATTACAGATCCCCTTAAACGTGTAGCCATCTCTCTGAACTCAGCTCTTTCAAAAAACTCAGTATCAAGATCGCTGGCTTTAAAACTCCAACTCCCTGATCCCAAATCTTCAACCTCAACTCCAATTACTTCAAGTAGTTTAATTAGGTTAGCAACATCAATTATTTGTGGAATGTTATGTATAATAACTTTCTCACGGGTGAGTAGCACTGCTGAGATTATTTGTAGGGCCTCATTCTTGGCCCCCTGTGGAACCAATACGCCTGATAACTTTCTGCCTCCTTCAATTTTGAAAGTAGCCATTTCTTAAATTACCTGCCCCCCTTTTTGGAGTGATGTGATTTTTTTTGATTCTTTTTTTGTGGCCGGGGTTCTTTATGCTCTATCAAACTAACGCCCTCTTTAACTTGAAGACGACCATTTGATAACTCTTTAACCGCCTTGAAGATTACCTCATCAGGGACACCTTCTTTATTCCATGTAATATGCGAAAGCTTCATGTGATTAGCAATAAACCTTACATAATCATTTTGATCATCCTCGTTCTCAATTTTAACAGCTTTCTCAATCAGACTTTCAACTATTTTGCCGTAATGCTTGTATCGGATAGAACCCGAAGGATAAGGCAGCGAATCAGGTTTTTTTTCAAATTGTTCACGCTCAGGTACTTCAAAAGGAGAATCTATGTCAAGATTAAAATCAGCAATGAAATGCAAATGATCCCATAGCTTGTGTTTGAAATCCCTGTTTTCCCTTAAATGTGGATTGAGATTCCCCATAACGCTAATGATAGTATTGGCCGCCAGATTCCGACTTTCCTTATCCTTAAGAGTAATTGCGTGATCAATCATCTTCTGTATGTTTCTGCCATATTCAGGCAGTATCAACTTTTCTCTTTGTGTGTTATAATCCATAAATGAAATATGTTTATGATACCAAGGCAGGGCTTTTATGCCTGTTATTATGTGATAGACTCGAATGGTATCTGGTACAAATATACTGGTTTTACATTAAACTTTAGTGTTTCAGTATCTTGAGCCTTGCAAATTTTAATAATAATTGTTTTTGTCCTGATGTTTTAAAAAAAACAACAGCTTTGCGATTTTGTTCTTCCCCCTCAATCTGCAGGACCTTGCCCAAACCAAACCTGGCATGCTCAACTGTCATGCCAGACTGAATTCCAGAGGGATCATCAGCTTGAAAATCAGCTGAGGGTTTTGGCGAATCAGCCTGCTTTCTCCCCGCATCCCTGAGTCGTGTGAGATTAGCCTTGGGTGGCTTAAATGCCGGTGTACTTATTTGCGATGATTCAGTTTTTGAACGATATTTTGGCTTGGAAATATAACTGCCAGGTGAGTCAAAACTGTTATTGGGAATAAGATCTGACTCCGGCTTTTTAACTTCATCCAAATATTGAGAATCAATTTCCCTGATAAACCTGCTTCTTCTCGAACTGACCAGATTACCCCACTTATACCTGGTTTCTGCATAACTGATGTAAACCTGTGTCATCGCTCTGGTTATTGCAACATAAAAAAGTCTACGCTCTTCCTCAAGATCTTTTGCTGAGGATACAGAAAACTGGTTGGGAAACAATTCCTCTTCCAAACCCGCTACAAAAACATATGGAAACTCAAGCCCCTTTGAAGCATGAATAGTCATCAAACTAACACGGTTTCTGTCCTGCTTGTCTTCAGTGTCCTGATCAGTTAACAAGGCAATGTTCTCAATGTAAGTGGTGAGTGTGACAGCTGCAGAAGATTCCTGCTTCTTGAGCTCGATGAATTCTCTGATACTATTGAGTAACTCCTGGATATTCTCTGCTTTACTAAGGTTTTCAGGAGTCCTTTCGTAACTGAACTCCCTAATTATTCCTGATTTATTCAAAATGTCCAGAGCCAAATCATATGCATCTTCATGTTCTTGCCTGCTGTGAAATTCCTCAATTAAGTTCTTGAAAACTCTTAATTTTTCAATTGCCCCTTTGTTAAAAGAGGGAACAAATTTTTCAGGATCCTGTATTATTCCCCACAATGAACTCTCATTGGAAAATGCAGCTTGCGATAATTTATCAATGGTAGTTTTGCCGATCCCTCTGATTGGGTAGTTTATTATTCTCCTGATAGATTCATCATCATTCAGGTTAATACTGAGCCTGAAATATGCCAGCGAATCTTTGATTTCTTTTCGTTGATAAAAAGAAATACTGCCATAAACCCTGTATGGAATATTCTGTTTCCTGCATGCTTCCTCCAAAATCCTGGATTGTGCATTAGTGCGGTATAAAACTGCAAAATCACTGAATTTGGCTCTGTGCTGTAAGTGTGTGTCAAATATTTTTCCTGATATAATAAATCCTTCTTCTCTATCAGTTTTGGCTTCAATGATTTTGATTTTATCACCCTTTCCCTGATCAGACCATACTTTCTTTGGAATTCGCCCCCGATTGTTGGAAATGAGACTATTGGCAGCTTCTACAATGTTTTGCGTGGAGCGGTAATTCTGCTCGAGCTTGAACAGTTTATAGTCAGGATAATCATTTCTGAAATTTAAAATGTTTTCAATTTTGGCCCCCCTGAAAGAATAAATTGATTGCGAATCATCTCCAACGACGCAAATATTCTTATTTAATGAAGCCAGTTTTTTAATTATTAAATACTGTGCGTAATTGGTATCCTGATACTCATCTACCATAACATATTCAAAAACATTGAGATATTTTTTTAGTTTATCAGGATGATCCCTGAAGAGTATATTGGTATTTATGAGTAAATCATCAAAATCCATTACTCCGGAATTTTTACACCTGTGTGTGTATTGTCGGTAGATTTGTCCTATCTCCTCTTTATTTGCCGACTTATCCTGGAGTTGTATCTCATTTGAACCAATATATTGGTCTGCTGTGAGTAAATTGTTTTTAGCTGATGAAATTCTTCTACAAATATCTGCAGGTTTATATACCTGATCATCCAATTTTAAATCCTGTATGATAGTTTTTACCATACTTCTGGAATCATCAGTATCATATATTGTAAAATTTCTAGGATAGCCCAAGGCTTCAGATTCCCGCCTAAGGATTCGTGCAAAAATAGAATGAAATGTACCCATCCAAAGCTCTCTGGCTACGTCTTCTCCAGTAAGTTGGGTTATTCGTTCCTTCATCTCTCTGGCTGCCTTATTTGTAAAGGTTAAAGCAAGAATCCGATAAGCTGGTACTCCTTGCGATAATAAATGGGCAATACGGTAGGTTAATACACGTGTTTTTCCTGAACCAGCACCGGCTATAATTAGGCTGGGACCAAGAGTAGTTGTTACAGCTTCACGCTGAATCGGATTGAGATCGTTAAGAAAATCAGTCAATATATTGTCTCCTGCAAAATCTAATTAAATTATTTGCGTTATTTTAAATGCCCGCTTTAATCGGGTGACAAAATTAATAATCTGAAGGGGAATGCCACAGAGATAAGCATATTCCTCGATTATTTAGTAATATTGTATCCTGAAAGTTTTGGACAAAAGCAGCTTAAGTGAATGAAACGAATTAGCTTAAAATATAGTGTATTTCTGGCCTCCTTAATGTTATCCTTCATGGTACAGGGGAATGTTAAAGCTCAGGAAGGTGATTATACAGTGAGTGTTAAACAGCCGACTACAGACACAATTTATAAGTGTCCTGGAGGAAATATCGTCTTCGTTGGTGAGGGACACAACCCTAATGATATGCCTTTTGATTATAATCAGGTGGTATTCACATGGGATTTTGGTGATGGGACAGATAATGGAATAGGCCCGACTGTGACTCATGCATTCGAGGATGGGGGTCATTATGTTGTTAAACTGCTTGTGAAAACTCTTGGTGAGTATCCGGCAGATAATATTCCTGAAATCCATGTATTTGTGGGGATGCCACCTCTGTTCACAGGAACCCGGTCTGACAAATCATCGTTATGCTCCGGTGAGGAAATTACACTAACAGGTTTTGTGGCAGCAAACCCCTGGATAAGCGACGACTATCCATTTGAAAATACCTATAACCAGTCGGGCTATACTTGGTCAGGTGCAATGATAACAACGGATAGAAATGGAGTGGCAAAGTCGCAACCGCCTCTGGATGAAGGACACCAAAAGTATATCTTTAGAGTGGAGGATGATTTTGGATGCTTTCATGATACAACTCTGTTGATATACGGTCTGTATTCAGAATATTCTTTTGATCCTGCTGGCGGGGAAGCGCCCTTGGAAGTTAAGTTCTCGCCTGTAGACGCTGATAATGGGGGCTCCTCTTCTGAAATAACATATCTATGGCAAGCATATGAAAGAACTGATGAAACAAATATTCTGAGTTCAACAGAGGATGTTTTTACTTTTGAACGACCTGGAGAATATGTCACCTGGATGACTGCCAGCTATGATCGCTGCACATACAGGTTCGATGTTACTGATATGCTAGTTAGGGTCGACTCATCTCTCCTGGAAATTCCAAATGTTTTTACCCCTAATGAAGATGGTCTTAACGATTTCTTTCAGGTTAAATCTTTGTCGCTAAAAAGTTTTAATGGTAAGGTTTTCAATCGGTGGGGCAAGCTGGTATATGAATGGACCGATTGGAAAAGTGAAGATGCTGGATGGAATGGGAGAAACCAAGGTACAGGGGCTGAAGTACCAACAGGTACATACTATTACATCATAGAGGCTACAGGATGGGATTGGGATTATGCAACGGAGGATTACAAGTTCTACACCGACAAAAAGGGAGATAAAGAAAATAGATTATACACTGGGTTTGTTACCTTGATCAGATAAAAAAAAGGATCCAGCTGGATCCTTTTTTTTTATCTGATAGATTGTAAAACTATTCTAGTCCTCGTCTTGTTCAGCATCATATGCAGCCTGAAGTTTTTCCTGTACATCAGGTGGCATTAGGGAATATTCAAGAAATGTCATGTTGTAATTTGCACGTCCATTGGTAAGTGAACTCAATGTCGTAGAATACTTATCCATTTCTGATAAAGGAACTTTAGCTTTTAAAACTTCATAACGACCTTCAGAACTCATTCCAAGAATCATCGCACGGCGCCCTTGCAAGTCGCTCATAACATCACCCATTCTGTCTGATGGAACCATAACTTCAACCTGATAAATTGGCTCCATAATCTTTGGCCCAGCTTTCTTAAAGGCTTCAGAGAAAGCTTTGGCTCCTGCCAGTTTAAAAGAAATTTCATTAGAGTCAACAGGGTGCATCTTGCCGTCATATACATAAACCCTGATGTCTCTGGCATAAGAACCTGTTAAAGGACCATTTTCTAGCTTTTCCATTAAGCCTTTAAGAATGGCCGGAAGGAAACGTGCATCGATAGCACCACCTACAATACAATTGTTGAAAATCAACTTTCCGCCCCAAGGTAGTTTGTGCTCTTCAGTCCCTCTTATCGAAAGAACCATGTCTTTCCCATCAATTTTGAAGTTCTTTCTCTCGGGAGCAGCATCATCGTGAGGTTCTATAATTAGATGAACCTCGCCAAATTGACCCGAACCACCTGATTGTTTCTTATGTCTAAAATATGCGCTGGCAACTTTAGTGATGGTTTCTCTGTATGGTATCTTAGGTGATAGATACTCTGTGTTAATTTTATACATGTTTTCGAGCAACCATTTCACGGTACTAAGGTGATATTCACCCTGCCCACTCAAAATTATTTGCTTGAGCTCCTTAGAATACTCTATCAATAATGATGGGTCTTCTTGGTGTAAACGTGTTAACATTTCGCCTAGCTTCTCATCGTCAGCCTCATCAACGGCCTTAATAGCAGCACGATATTTAGGGTTAGGCAGTTCTATCGGAACGATAGGGCTGTCCATATCTTTGTCGGCAAGAGTATTGAAGGTTTTGGTGTCTTTGAGCTTAACAGTAGCCCCTATATCTCCGGCATTCATGCTGGAGACTTTTGTGCGGTTTTTACCAGCTACCGCATAAATTTGAGATAATCTTTCCTTAGTGCGGGTATTGTGGTTAATAAGATCGGTACCTTCAGTTAACTTGCCACTGATAACTCTGAAATAGCATATCTCACCAAGGTGTTGCTCAGTAAAGGTTTTGAAAATATAAATAACTGGTTTTCCGTTTGGATCACACTTGATCTCAGAACCATCCTTAGTTTTATATGCAGGAGCTTCATCAGGCTTGGGAGCATTCTTAATAACAAACTCTATCAAACGCCTTGTTCCCTGAACGTGCTTTGCTGATGTGCAAAATATTGGAAAGATACCTCTTGAAGCAAGACCTTTCTTTAAACCTACCCGAAGTTGATCAACAGTCAATGTGTCATTTTCGAAAAACACTTCCATGAGTTCTTCGTCAGCTTCAGCAGCAATCTCAACCAAATCTGAATAGTATCCCTCGGTTTTCTCAATTTCAGAATCAGGAAGAGGCATTTCTTCCGGCATGCCACCATCTATTGGTAACTTGATCGCAACTTTTTTGATAACATCAACAATAGTATCGAAACCATTACCTTCATTTAATGGATACTGGGCAACTACTGTTTTGTTTCCAAACGCTTCCTTTGCTGATTCAACAACTTTATCGAAATTGGACTTCTCATGGTCAATCTGATTTGCTACAAGAATGACTGGCTTACCATATCTTTCAGTATGCCTCATCAGGGTTTCTGTTCCAACTTCAACCCCATTCTGAGCATTTATTAGCATTAGAGTGCAATCGACAGCACTAAGTGCGGCAATGGTTGACCCGGTGAAATCATCTGCTCCCGGAGTGTCAATGAAGTTTATTTTGTGATTATCATATTCTGCATATAAGGGATTAGCATAAACAGAACTGCCTCTTTCATGCTCAATCTCATGATTGTCTGAAACAGTATTTTTGCTGTCAATATCACCTCTTCTTGTGATTACGCCGCCCTCAAATAATAAGGCCTCCGACAAAGTTGATTTTCCAGAACCTGCATTACCTATGAGTGCTAGGTTTCTGATCTCACTGGTTTGATAAACTTTCATTTTGCTAAAATATTATTACTGGATAATGTTCAAAAAATTGAAGTATCGATTGAAATTTGGTGGGCAAAGCTAACATTTTTTTTGAAAGAACAATAAGGAATCAAGACAAAGGAAAGCAAAAAACAAAGCCGTTGTTAGAGATTTTTATTTTTTTTATAAAGTCTGACAGTCAGTAGGATAATGATAGATATCACGATGCCCAATCCAAGGATCAAATAGCTTTTATTTTCTATTGTTTCTCTAATAACAATTTTGTCGGAATAGCCTGTTAATTGAAAGCTTGCCCAGTAGGAAGGATTGGTTTTTACCTTCCCTGCGGTTTCAATATATAAGCATTTGGCTTGTTTGAGGGACTTTGTAAGTGATAAGCCCTCCTTTATACCTCGGTAAAAATTGTCCATAATGGTGACTGATGCAGCATCATCCACCGGCCACCGACTCATAACCAGAGATTGCGCTCCTGCGAAATGGAAAGCTCTTGCCAGACTGAGGACACCTTCTCCAGGTTGAAAGGTGCCTGCTCCTGTGTTGCAGGATGATAGAACAATTAGCGGAGATTCAACTTGCATGCTAAGAAGTTCAAAGAGACTAAACTTATTATCTTCCTTCTTAGTTCGTGGATAAAATAAAATGTGGTTTTGAAGCGGCGTAGAGTCGGCCTGCAATCCATGCGTGGCTACATGAATAATTCTTGGCTTGGAAAGTGTATGCCTGAAATTGTTTTCCGTAGCGTTTTCAGATTCGTAAAGCTTGGTTGGTAAGTATCCTTTTATCGCTCTAATTTCCTCTTTGCTCCCGGCAAGCATGCCAAGATTGATAGTTCCGTCGTAATAATTGTATTTTTCGAAAGGCGCAAATGCTGATACTCCGGTAAAGGATAAGGGAATGTTGTTTTTGGTTAATACGAACTGCTGGATAGAGTGGTAATAGGAAACAGAATTTTTCTTTATTAGGTAGGGTAGCTTTGAATAATCAGGGCTGCTGTCATCGGGTTCTTTGTATAGTAAGGTTTCAAAGGGTAATAAAGCCAGACTGTCATCAGGAATAATATATAAATCCTTATCTTGAATCAAAGATTCAAGGGATTCGAGTATAGTGCTATACAAATTCCAGGATACCGATTTGAATTCCTTGTCGCTAATTAAATTTGGCCAACCATTTAAAAATTTACTGTACTTACCAATAATCTCTCTGAGATCAGACGGAACATCAATAATATGTAATTCAAACTCATTTGACCCTATCGCAATAATTATGATCTGATTTTTGTGCCAAGTAAAATCTATAAGTAATTGATTGTCATCCAGTTTGTCTTTGATGAGGTCAGAAGAGTACTCCTGTGTTGAATGGATGGCCTGATGGTAGGAAGGATTCTTTTCTTCTATTTCAATACTTAATACCGAAAGCTTATTGTCGATGTCAAATATTTGTGATTGGTATTTGGAAATGGAATCCTTTAGAACCTGGTCGAATTCGTATGTTTTCCTGAGGAGAACAGTTTTTAGCATTTTCAGACTATCATCCCTCCTGATTAAATCAGAATTTTTATCAAAAAACTCCCTCGCATCATGTACCCTCATGTACTCATCGAAAACTAGTCCTTTTGATCTGCCTGCTAGTAAGAACGCTTTTTGTAAATCATCTTGGTTTAATGTCTTTGTGTATAATTCAGCAGCATACTGAAGAGCCAGGAAATAATACTGCCTGTTTTCTTTTACAGCATGTGCTTTGTTTTCAAATGAATATAGAAACCTTAGCCTGTCAAGTTGGTGTAGAACTATATCGTAAGTTTTAATGCTCTGTTTTAAGAAATTTAAATCCCCTGATTTAATGTAAAAGTTATATAGCTCTGTAGCTTTACCAGCCAGATATCCTGGCATTTGAGGGTTAACAAAGGAATAAAGGCTCGAATCAGTATGTGAAAAACCTTCGGGCAGGAGCTCTTGAATGGCAAGATCGAAGTAATTCAGTGCAGAGTCTGGTAAGCCTAACTTTCCAAACCGACTGCCCAGGTTGTAGTAATACTGGCTCAGTGATCTGCTAATATTTGGATTAACTATATCAATTGCCTTTCTGATATAATATATTGAACTGTCAGTTTGGTTCATGTTTTCATATAAAGCCCCTATGTTATTATATGTAATATCCAGATTGCCTGTGAAGTTGTTCGCTTCCTTTATCCGTGCTGATTTTAAAAAATAATCTAATGCTAAGGGCAGATCCCCTCTGTTTCTATATAAAGCACCGTACTCATTATTTACAACGGCTAGATACGGGTAGTTTTTATCTTTTTGGTAAATTTCCAGAGCCTCTCCTAATTCAGAGTCAATCAGTGGATCGTTGGGATCAAGAGCCATGCGAGTACTAGCTAACTCCGTTAGCTCACTTGCAAGAACTTGTCTTCTGAATAGTTCTCTGTCTAGTTCAATAGCTTTGGTGTAGTATGTAATGGCTTTTGAATAATCATTAAGCGTCTTATAAACCCATCCGTGAAATCCATATGTGTCCGCAAGGACAGCTCGTTCAAATTTGTTGTTTTGACTCCTTAATTGTTCTGATCGCAGCAATAATTCTGATGCTTTTGTGAGGTTCGACTTATTGTATTCTCTGATTGCTTGCAGGAAAAACTTATCTGCTTTGGCCGTTGAGTCTGGTACAAACCCTAATCCTTCCAGCGAGTCAGCATCAATTGAGGTTAAATCAGCAATTTGGTCGTTACCGTACCATGCTGCTATTAGTGATGCTCTGGATAATAGGGAGATGCGTTCATTGTCATTCAGCTGATCATTAGTACTGTAATGATCCAGGATTATATACAAACAACTGTCGAAATCGCCAGATAAGTAGTGGTATACAGCTGATTCAATTAGTGGAATAGAACTTTGTCCCAATGTTTTTGGCACAGGCAAAAGCGTCAAAATAGCTATATATAATATTATATATGCTGACTCAAAGCACAACTTAGTTCTACTTAGGATAATCACCTCTATCCTTATTAAATTTTTATAAAACTATCTAATTTTTAGATCATTCCGGTTAATATATTGAATGCTAAATTGTTAAAAAAACAAAAAAATGACTAAATTTGTCTATCATTGCAGAGGAATGGCCTGGGAGAAACATATAGCCATTTCAATTTGTTAGTTTAAAAAAATAGGATTATGAAAAGAACCACCATTACCTTATTTTTAGCTATTGTGTTGGGTTTTTTTGCCCAAGCAACATCGTATGCTCCAGATAATGAGCAATTTGAGCTTGTTAAGGGAGGGGTTGTAGATAAGAACCATGACGGTGAATGGGCCAGATTAAGGTTCTTCGTTTTAACGGAGAATCCTAGTGTTGATGTGCCTGTCATTTCTATTGATATAATACTTAGTGATGGCACTATTATTCCTGATGTACGCTTTTTAAGAAGTAGAAACGAAAAGAGTGTTGCCATGTATCAGGTTAAACTTATGAAACTGGGAGTTGTTGGTGACTTTGAGATTAGAGTAAAACTCGACACAAGTGCTATCGTCAAAACTTCCTTTTTAGCATTAATAGACGGAGGGCCTGGCTCAATACCAAATGAAACAATTCTAATAATTAAGTATCCATGATGAGGTGCTGAGCATTAAAAAAACAAAGGAGCTTATTAAAGCTCCTTTGTTTTTAATGCCTATTTCAGCTGGAGTGCAATGGATCAGGCATTT
>CAYUNU010000082.1:0-6179 GCA_964446195.1 uncultured Porphyromonadaceae bacterium
ACCCGCCTACAATTATTTGCAAACAAACGACTTCGCCTTAAATGCATATAAAAACCTTCTTGAAAAATATAATCCTGATGAAATATATTTCTTTGGTGACTCCGCAGGTGGTGGTCTTGCTTTAACACTGGCTCAGGGTATAAAAAGAGAAGGTTTGCCACTTCCAGCAGGATTATTTCTTTTATCACCGTGGCTTGATGTATCCATGACCAACCCAAGCATAAAAGAAATTGAAGAAAAAGATTTCATGTTGTCGCTCGATAATCTGAAAATTGCCGGAGAGCTGTATGCCGAAGAAGCTGATCTAAAAGACCCGCTGATTTCTCCTCTGTTCGGCGATATTGAAGGCCTACCGGAAATTAACCTTTTCATAGGAACCCACGATATTTTACTGCCTGATTGTAGAGTGTTTCGAGACTTGGCAAAAAAAAGTAAAACGAATGTGAATTATTATGAATATCCAGAAATGCTTCATTGCTGGATGCTCTTTCCCACCCCGGAAGCTGAAGATATTGTAGCCAAAATCCAGAAACTCATGAAGATTTAATTTTACCAATGCAGATAATCCGCTCCGATATATCCAACAAATGGCTAAAAGCCAGCGTTATGGGATCCATATGGGCAGCGAATGAAATTCTGCTGGGGAGCTTTCTTCACAACATCAGGATACCTCTTAGTGGGACAATAATGGCCTTCCTTAGTGTCGCATTGATGGTTTCCTTTAGCGAATTGTGGAAGGAAAAAGGCTTGATTTGGAGAGCTGGCTTAATTGCTGCACTGATGAAGTCGATCTCACCTAGTGCCATTATTATTGGACCTATGGTAGGAATAGCAATGGAAGGGATATTACTTAGTATTGGTATCCTGTTATTCGGTAGAAATATTGTCGGTTACATTATTGGAGGTGCTTTGGCCGTGACCAGTATACTCCTTCAGAAAATTGGACGACTACTGATAAGTTATGGTTTCGATTTTCTGGAGATACTCAACAACATGTTCATCTTCGCATCTAAACAGCTGAGAATAAATACCGATAATGGGATAATATTGGTAGTAACTCTGCTGGTAATATATGTTTTAGCAGGCGCCGCCGGAGCCATTTTGGGTTACTATGGAGGTAAAAGAGCTCTTAGTCTAAAAAACATCAATTGGTCCAGCAAACAAGAGGGAAGTAAAACTCATCTATTTGAAAAATCTGAAAAGAGATCCTACTCCTTGTCTCTGCTATTATTACACCTCATATTGGTTATTGCAGGGATGTATCTGATCACAAGCGCATCATTATGGGTTTCTATTCCTTTTATTTCTCTCTATTCTGGCTTCTGTATTATCTTTTATAAGGGTGCTATACGTCGACTAAAAAACCCAACTTTCTGGATCTGGTTTGTTGGGATCACCTTTCTCGCCTCCTATTTCCTTGGGGATTGGCAAAGCAGTAAGGGGTTTAATATCAACGGGCTGAGAGAAGGATTACTAATGAATCTGCGTGCTATACAGGTGCTATTTGGCTTCGTTGCCATCAGCACCGAACTGAGAAATCCAGTCATCAAGATGATCATGTATAAACGAGGAGCCTCAAACCTATATCAGAGTATGGAATTAGCCTTTAGTATCTTGCCGATAATACTGGAATCTTTTCCAAAGAACAAAGAACTGATTAAAAAACCAGCTACAAATATGGCTGGCTTAATAGGACGAGCTGATGATCTATTAAATATGGTTACCCATGAGACCAGAAACAGGTCAAAAGTTTTGATCCTCACAGGTGAGATGCAACAGGGGAAAACAAGTCTTTTAAAAAGACTACTTAATGAACTGGCCTCCGAAGAGTTGCCGACTGAGGGCTTTTATACTGAAGTAATAATTAAAAACGATGAAAGACTTGGATACACACTCAATACAATCCATTCCGACGAATCGGTAATATTATGCGGTAAAAGCTCTGAAACAGGACTAAAAAGGTACGGAAGGTTCTATTTTAACGAGACTGCAATTGAAAAAGGAAATCTGATCCTCCAAAAAGCCCTTGAGAATAATGCTCCCCTAATAGTGATAGATGAAGTTGGTCCGATGGAAATGAGCGGCGATGGTTGGGCAAGCAGCATTGATAAAATCTGCGAAAGCTCAGGCATCCCCATGATATGGACCGTACGCAAATCCCTGGCAGGTAAAGCAGCAAGAAAATGGAATGTCGGGGATGTGTTTATTGTCGATGTTGGCGAAGAAAATGCGATAGAGAATATTTGGCTTGTAATTAAGGAAATGTTAAGCAATAACTCTTAACCTTAGCCCCCCTGGTTTGCTTTTTTGCAATAACACAAATGTGTCATTTTGAACGTGAGTACAGGTATTATATCCAATATAATCCAAATTTATCCACACTGTCATACCCTATTCTTGGAAACGGAATCTTAATAAAACTGGCTACCTTAAAGAGTATTTTCAAGGGCTTTGAGTGAGTGGGTATTTTGGTCAAATCAACATCCAGAGATAAAGAGTATTCTCGGGTTCTGATATAGTCAGGTAAAATATCTCCGGAATCATCATATTGAGGTGAAACTGCTAATCCCTGACCTCCATAACCAAATGCTAAATTCAACCATTTGGGAAATCTACTCGAAGACAATGGTAGAAAAGAAGCCATATTTACACTTAACCAATAGGTCTGACTATTATAATCGCTAATAATTCTTTCAAAATGATTATCACCCAATATGCTTGGATTAAGAGGCGCATATCTATTTGATGGCAGGTAGGAGAATTTTATTCTCATTCTTTGTTCTTTCCAGGCTATTTGTTGTGAACTAAATAATAATGGGCCACAGGCATCTGCTATTAGATCTCCCCATGAGGCACCCCATATTGAATGAAAACCATCAAATATTTCTATTGAAGTTAAACTACCAAAACCTATTAAGGCACCATAAATGGCTGCTTTCTTATTGTCCAACCCGGCCCAACGAAGTACATTATATGAATACTCACTAAAAACATACGAAGTTGTTGTATGACCAAACTTATCGAGCTGGAGCCAGGACGAATTATCATTATGCCAGTGAAATTTACTATTGGGAGTATCTTTATACCAAGAATAGTAGGAATAAGCTATAGTCCCTGCATAAAAAGTACTGGCAGCCAATATAGTAGTTCTCAAGCGATGTGTAGTGTCAACCTTGGCCGATGACTGAGTTTTACCTTCTGATGGGATAAGAATCAGGATAATAAATATTGATACAAAAAAAATATTAACCTGCTTAACCCTCATCATAACTATATTGCCATACTTAAGAATTCTAGAAAACTGCTGAATTACCAAGGTTTACATTTATCTTAATTTCGTCCCAGTCCAGGTTGTTTTAATTTCAGTGTCACTTTTGTTAACTGTATATGATTTAGTATCCAGAGTGACTCCATTTCTTCCAGCATATACTGTCATCGTCTCCTTTTTTATCTTATCCAGCCTCAGATCTTGGCTGAACCAGTATGTGGTTTTACGAGACTCACCTGCTGTTATTTTGTTGTATGGATTTATTTCTTGGTTAGTAATCCACATATGTACCTCATCGACACCACTATTATATAATGTAACACTTATTTGGTCATTTTCCATTTCCGGGAAACCCTCCGGATTTGATCCTTCAACAATATCACATCCTGTGCTTGAGAAAAGCATAATCACAATAATAAATAATCCAATTTTCTTCATAATATTAGTTTTTTAATTAATCCTTAATACATCTAATAGGTAGAGCTAGCATTTTTGGTCTTCCTTCAATGCCTGCCTCAAGAAAGTTAGAGTTTAATATCAAGCCATAAGCTATGCTAATATCATCTGTACTTTCTGTTGTTGAATGAAACATGGTTAGATGCCCCATGGCGTTAAAAAAGGCTTCGTCGCGCTGATCATAATAACCTGATGGTAAAGCTGTAAATTTACTGTCATTAGTTCCCGAATTTGGACTATCCCAATGAGCCGTCCCCGACTCTAAAAGCTTATTAAAAGCTTTACTCGCACCCCCTAAATAATCAACCAAAACCTCCCATTCAGCCTGGGAAGGCAAATGCCAACCCTCAGGTGCAATTGTCTGGGCAATTTCCCATGTATACAAATAACCGTATACTGTGGCATTACTCTCATTGTTATCATATGCCCAACATCCGGAATCGATTTTATATGCCAGATTTTCAGCCATCCATGTTTGTGTACCAATCTTCACCCAGTTATAAGCCTTTTGATCTCTTGAGTCAAGAAAAGTCCCGGTAGTAACACTAAGCTCTGGATTATCTTCATCTTTAGAACATCCTGATATAATCAGGAATGTCAAACTAATCAGGAAAAAGAATTGGATGTTTTTTGATTTCATATCTATAATGGTTAGGTTTTCAATACATTCATTGACAAGAACTATCAGTATGTGTACCACTGGTCAAAACTAAAAGCTAGTCTGCTTTCTAGCAATAACACAAATGCGTCATTTAAAGACAAAGAAAATGTTTCAGACCAAGCCTTTACGAATAGCTTTCACCACAGCCTGGGACTTTGTATGGACCTGAAGCTTTTCGTAAATATGCCGGATATGATTACGAACAGTTTGAACAGAGATAAACAACTTGTCAGCAATACTTTGATTATCAATACCCTCAACCAGCAAATGAAGAATTTCCTGTTCTCGCTGAGTAAGTAAGAAATCCTCATTTTGCTGGGGAATATGTTTCTTAAACAAGGTGAGCACATTCTTTGCAATGCTTGGAGTCATTGGGCTACCCCCCTCCAAACAATCTTTCAAAGAGGAAAGAATAAGAGGTGGAGCTGTCTTTTTAAGTAGATAACCATCAGCACCTGCCAATATGGCCTTCATCACATTGTCATCATCATCAAATATGGTGAGCATAATAATCTTAAGATCTGGATGCTTGGCCTTAATAAACGGTATAGCTTCGATGCCCGATAAATTAGGAAGGTTTATATCCAGCAAAAGAACATCCTCTTTTCCTGATAGACCCTCAATACCATCTTCAGCACTTACAAAGGTATCTATACATTCGAAGCCTTCAGAGTCATTTATCAGGTAGGCTAAACCCTGCCTGAAAGAATGATGATCTTCTATGATGGATGCTTTTATCATTATAAAATTGAAGGTGTATAAAGATCGGTATTTAACAGATCTACACAATGATGCATTTGTGTCAATTTATTAATTACCCTGGTTTAAATTCCAGAATAATTTCAGTCCCTTGCCCCTTGATGGTTTTTATTTCAAGGCGTGCATTTATTTCCTCTGCCCTGGTACTCATATTACTTAAGCCATGTCCCTTATTTTTAGCAGCTGAAAGATCAAATCCCTTGCCTATATCTTTAATTGATATAGATATCTTCGAATTATTATCCCTAACCCTGATATCCACCTTGCTAGCCTCTGCATACTTTAATATGTTGTTTAGTGCCTCCTTGAGAATCAAATAAACATTCTGCTTTGCCTTTGCTCCCAAAATTACATGATCAATATTACTTTCAGATTGATTATTGAAGCTTATCCCTTTTTCATGGAATAGAGTAGAAAAATTACTGTTAATCCTGATAATGAGATCGTCAAGCGATTGAGGCTTGGGATTAATTGCCCAAATTAAATCAGTAATAGAAGAGGTGGCATCACCCACTAAAGCAGATGTTTTTTCCAATAATAAATTCAGTTTTTCTTCCTTATCATTCAGTTTATATCCAATTAATGTTAGGTAAATACCTATTGTGCTGACAGTCGTAGCCAGATCATCATGCAAGTCCCTGGATAATTTTTCCCGTATCTGCCCCTGCTCAACCAGAGCCATTTTTTTTATTCTGTTTCTTTCGTAGTAAAGACGAACTATGACGATTAACGCCGCAACACTCAAAAGCGGCAATAATGATGAAAGCCAAACATTTTTATACTCAGAATAACTCGACTGAAAATAGAATAGAATTATAAGCAAAACCGCAAAAATCAAAACATTAACCAATGACCATCCATATTTTTTTGAACCACTTATCATTGAGAATAAAATAATCAACATAGCAGATAACCAGGAGAGCATTTTAATCAGCATATGAGGATCTTTTACAAAAAGCACTAACCAATGGCTTGTCCTGATAAGTAATTTATTAAATCCTGATTTATCAGATATCAAAATACTGCTTCCTGCTG
>CAYUNU010000082.1:6279-11155 GCA_964446195.1 uncultured Porphyromonadaceae bacterium
TTCCTGATTCTCTGATTTGTTGCGTAATATTGAACTGCTTTCTCCAATATAATTGGCTATATATAAATCGAGGCTACCATTATTATCAAAGTCAGCTACCGCTGATCCTGTGCTATAGCCATCGATTTCTGCTCCATATTTAATGGTATTGTCAACAAAATGACTGCCATTGATGTTCTTATAAAAAACATTATCCCCAATATTGGAAACATAAATATCTTTGTATCCATCTCCATCAAAATCGGCAATAACTGCACCGTATGACTTCAATGAATCCTTGCCTAAAAACTCGTCCGTCATATCAGTATAAGCACCATCACCTTCATTGATATAAAGCTTGTTAGAGGTTTTACGGTTGGTGATGAATAAATCAAGGTCGGCATCATTGTCAATATCTGAGAATACTACTGAATTGCTTTTTGAGTATACCTTACCACCAACATTCGCTATTTCGGTGATGTTGGTAAAAGCAAGCTTCCCTGTTTCGGTCAAGAGGTTTTTGTATAAAACATTTTCTGCTGACCAGTTGGATACGTAGAGGTCAAGGTCATTATCATTATCAATATCTCCAAAACTACAACCGGTCCCACCAAAACTTGAAAAGAGACCTGCAGATTCAGTTATTTCTGAAAAAATTCCCGCACCATTATTTAGAAATAGACGATTACTGCTCTTTTCATTTGTAATAAAAATATCAAGATCACCATCGTTATCCACATCTCCCAAAATTGAGGCATTAGTTCTATCACTTACCTTACCAACTCCATGACTTATATCTGAATAATCAACAAAATACTTCCCACGGATATTTTTATATAGTTTATTGCTTCCATTAAGTAAGGTAACATACAGATCAATATCGCCATCATTATCAAGATCTCCCGCACATGCTCCAAGGTTCAACCCACGAAAATTGTCTTTTTCACTTCCACTAACATTCCATTTTTGTGCTTTATCAAAGAATTTGTTTTTACCAGAGTTTAAATATAAATGATCGGCTTCATATAGTCCACAGGTGAAGATATCAACCAAACCATCAGCATTAAAATCCGCCATTACAACTCCATACTCATCATCCACAACCTTAGCGAATGAATTAAATGTAATTACCTCAAATCCCGTCCAGTAATTCGGATCAAAATGCTCAATTTCCTTGGATGTCAGATGCAGAATTACACCATCATTACCCATTATCCATCCTTCATCCTCACTATCCAGCCAAATAGCATTCAAGTTTTCTGTAACCCCACTCACCACTCTATGCCATTTGCCATCGAAAAGATGCATTATCAAGCCATCAAGGCCCACTCCCATTAGCTCATTCTCACTTAGCATGAAAAAGGATAAAAGGTTCTTAAGTTCTCGGTTTCTTGACAGAACCTGGATTGTATCTTCAGAATTAACTACCCCAAAAAAATCATCTCCCATTAGAAAAATGGAATCCTTGTAAAATTGAACAGAATTAACCCTATCAGAGCCACTGATTTTAATCCACTTGTCATCATATTTGTATAGCCCGGCCAAAGGTGCATAAGTCCATATAACCGAGTCCCCATCAAAACAAATTTTCGTAATTTCACTATTATGGGGGGGCTGTAACCAAGTCCATTGCTTATCTTTTAATATGGCTATTTCGCCCAAGCCTGCAATGATTCCATTTTCACTATCAGTGAAATAAAAGGAATAAATAACATTAGCCAGAGGATTCCAGATTTTTTCCCATGTTTTGCCGTTGCCATAATACAATTCAGATTCCTGATATTTGGTTCGTGTTGCAACATAAAATGAATTGGTGTCAATAGGGAAAAAAAGACTTATTGAGACAGGAGGAGGTTGGGGAGAGTATTTTTGCCATTCATTATTCTTGTATTGTATTATTTGCTTGCCGCTTGCAAAACCTGACTGGGATGATGAAAAGGAAATATACTTTAAATCGGAATTAATTGGAGATGTAATCCGTATCCATTTTATTGAATCAGACTCATTCGCCAAAACAAAAAAAGCAGGAATAATAGCAAGAAGCATCGCACTGATGATTCTTCTGTATTTTGAAACCACTAGTTTCTTTCCTTCCATGAACAACTATTAATATCTTAAGGAGTTTTTAGGAAAATCAGAGCAAGAAAAGGCACATAGGCCTTTCCATCCCTGTAATACCTCCATTCATGCACCAAATTTCTCTCTTCAAACAACTCCAATAGAGCCTGATAGGCATTATAAGACCTACCCAGTGCCTTTTTGAGAACACTCTCGTCAGGATAAATATTCCCGTCGGTTAATTGTAGAGTTCCCATGCTGGTTGCGGTTTACAGGTTATCAACCAATTACTCATTACTCATTATTCTTTTTTAGAACCTCAAGGTAAGTAAAATCAGTAAAACCCAAATTCTAACAATAACAATTTCTTTTTTTAAAAAATCAGGAGTTAATATTTACTTTTATAACTTCTAATCCAAAATAAAATGAAACCAAATTTCCTTTTGCCCCTGCTCAGCCTCACACTGCTATTATCCTGCGGAGTTAATCAGGATAAAATCACTGAAAAAAACCCAAACATTATTGTTATCCTGGCAGATGACCTTGGTTATAACGAACTTAGCTCTTATGGCGCTACTGAGATATCTACTCCCGGAATTGACCGGCTCGCCGAATCAGGATTACGCTTTACTCAAGGATACTGTACTTCCGCAACATGTACTCCCTCTAGATATGGCCTGCTAAGCGGTGAGTACCCTTGGAAAAATAAAAGAGCTCATGTCCTACCTGGCAATGCTCCACTTATAATGAAACCCGGGATGACAACATTACCAAGTTTACTCAAGAAAGCTGGGTACACTACCGCTGTAGTAGGTAAATGGCATTTAGGTCTGGGCAATGGCGATGTCGACTGGAACAAGAGAGTTTCCCCGGGGCCAGCCGAGGTCGGTTTCGATTATTCCTTTATCCTGGCTGCCACGCAGGACAGAACGCCAACCGTTCTTTTGGAAAACCAAGAGGTTATCGGACTAGATCCTGATGATCCCCTAGAGGTTAGTTACAAGAAAAACTTCGAAGGCGAACCTACCGGAAAGGAAAACCCGGAAATGCTCAAAATGCATCCAAGCCACGGACACGCCCAAAGCATCCATAACGGAATATCAAGAATCGGTTATCAAAGAGGAGGGAAATCAGCTCTTTGGGTGGATGAAGACCTGGCAGACACTTTCACTGATGCAGCAAAAAAATGGATAAATGAAAATAAGGACTCTACATTTTTTCTATATTTTACTTTGCATCAACCTCATGTGCCAAGAACTCCTAACCCTCGCTTCGTGGGAAAATCAGGAATGGGTCCTAGAGGAGATGTTATCCTCGAAGCCGACTGGAGCGTTAATGAACTGATTAACACAATTGACGAACTTGGATTGACAGAAAAAACCATGTTCGTATTTTCTAGTGATAATGGGCCCGTCTTGGATGATGGATATAAAGATGATGCAGTCGAAAAAGTCGGCAAACATAAGCCGACAGGTCCTCTGAGAGGAGGGAAATACAGCCTTTTCGATGGAGGCACCAGAGTACCCTTTATTGTTAGCTGGCCTGGTACAATCGATAGTGGAATCTCAAACGCCCTGGTTTGTCAATTGGACCTCTCAGCCTCTATTGCCAGCCTGCTAAATATTGATATCTCCAACGGAGTCCCCGATAGTCAGGATGTGATGGAGGCCCTACTCGGTAAATCGCAAACTGGTAGAGATGAATTGTTTCTGGAAGCAGGCAGCAAAGTGGCCCTGAGAAAAGGCGATTGGTTCTTTATCCCACCAAATAAAGGACCAGAAGTATATGGATATGTGAATATAGAATCAGGATGTTCAGCTGAATATCAGCTATATAGCATATCCAATGACATCGGCCAACAAAATAATCTGGCCTCAGAATATCCTGATGTTGTTAAAGAACTTCAAGAGTATTACTTAAAGAATAAAAACGCTGGTAAAAAAGCAAAAGAACAGGTATTCCATTAACCTTGCTAAAGCCTATCATGCATAGTGTGATCTTTTGATGTTTGGCAATTCGATACATTTCTATACTTTTGATTATTGTGAAAAACGTAACAAAACATGATAATTAAGAGTAATGTCAAACGTCTGCTTCAATATCGCTTATGCCTATTGAAGTTCAAAGAGCTAGGATTCACAAAGATATTCTCTTACAACTTGGGTAACGAGGCCGGGGTGAGTCCGGAACAGGTTAGAAAAGATTTCTCTCTACATGGAATAAGTGGCAATAAAAAAGCCGGATACAATATCGATTCCCTCTTAGAAATCTTAAACCAACTATTCAAAATGGACGAAACCCATTATGTTATACTGGTGGGTATGGGTAACGTAGGGAGAGCTCTAGCTAATTACAACAATCAGTTTATAGGCCAAAATGTATACATAATCTCCGCCTTCGATACAGATCCAACAAAACACAACATAAAATTTGGCGTTCCTGTTCATCCTATGGAAAAACTAGGAGAACATATCAAAAAAAATAATATCTCAACTGCCTTACTAACGGTACCGGGAAAAGCTGCGCAAGAAGTTTGTGATCAATTGTGGAATTATGGTATAAGAGGAATAATAAACTTCACCAACACGATCCTTAAAACACCTGATAATGTGATTATTAACAACATCAACCTTGGTATTGAAGTTGAAGCACTAATCTATCACCTCCATCAGCAAAACAAGGATAATTATAATGAGCAATCTTAATCCTTTGTCTTAATAAGCTTATATATATCCTGATGTTCGCCCGTCTGAAAAACCAGTAAATAAATCCCCTCTTGGCAATGACTGGAATCCCATGTAAAAATATGCTTGCCAATTGATTTCCTGGCATATACCAA
>CAYUNU010000083.1:0-11136 GCA_964446195.1 uncultured Porphyromonadaceae bacterium
GCCAGATCGAGAAAACCTGCTTATCATATAGACTAAAATTCCAAAAGGCTTTTTGTGTGATTTCTTTACCTTGTTAATTAATGCCTGAAATTCTTTTCTTGTTATATCTTTTGATGCTGATTCATTTAGGTTCCCAAAACATTCGGTAATGTTATATCCTTTCTTCGCTGCAAAGATTTCTGCCTCCTCTCTTTGGGTTGAGAGAGAGTAATTTTCCTTCTGATTTTTTGAGCTAACCCGGGTATATAACCAAACTTCTCTTGTGCTTGGTAATGTCTTTTCTTTTTTTCGGGGTTTTGTAAAACGGTTATATCTCTCTAGGTCATTCATTCCAATATACTTCGGTAACAAATTGTACTTAACTGATATAGAGTATTGATAATCTCCCCTGCCTGATCCTCGGATATATTATTAAATCCGTCGCAGGATCTCAGTTCCTTGAAAGTGATGATATATGATGATTCCTGATATTCATCTTCACCACCAAGAACACAAATATCAGTGATAGTGCCACCAGTGCAGGATGTGTTCTCAATCGTTGGGTTGAAACAGGTATTACCTGTTGTAGATTTATATGTGTAATTTTGTTCCAATAGTCTTGTAGGTCGTTTATAAAAATATAACAAAAAAATGCCGTAAAAAGAAATCTGAGGGTATAAAAAACGGGGCCAATGTAAATAATATTTCTTTCTGTAAGCTAGATTTGGTGCGCTTTTCAGAAGGGCTCTGAGTGCATATGCACTGACACCCTCCAGATCAAAATCTGGGAAGGTTTGACAATGATTATCAGTTACAATACCTAATTCTTATCTCAACTTAAAAAGCGTCCCAAATCCATCCAGAATAAGAATGGGGAGGTTTTATAAAGGAATTACTCAACCTCCTGTCATTTGGTGGAAGTTCGAAATTAGGTTTATTATTCTTCCACTATACGATATTTTGTTCACGATCACTGCACATACAAGGGGATTGACCATCCTCTACCCAAAATAATCATGTTTTTATATCTTACTATTTGAGATATAATTGTAATTTAGACTGGAATAATTTGACAACAATGAACCGAATTAAAACAGTGCTCGAGGAGAAGGGAATTAAACAAACATGGTTGGCAGAGAAGTTGGGAAAGAGTTACAATATGGTAAACTCATATGTTCAAAACAGACAACAACCAAGACTGGAAGTGCTAATTGAAATCGCTGATATACTTGATGTAGATGTAAAAGAACTAATTGAAAGTACGAAGAAGTAAATGGCAACAAATAAACATGCATCCATAAGATACCGTATGAAATGACACAAAAACAACTAGAAGATTACCTATGGGGAGCAGCTAATATTCTGAGAGGGATGATTGATGCAGCTGACTTTAAACAATACATTTTTCCACTTCTATTTTTCAAGAGGGTTTCAGATATCTGGAATGAAGAATATCAGGAAGCGTTAGAACTAGCTGATGGTGATATGGATTATGCCAATTATAGAGAGAACCATCGTTTCCAAATTCCTGATGGTTGCCATTGGACTGATATCCGTGCTACATCTACCGACATAGGTAAGAAACTTCAAAACGCTTTGCATGAAATTGAGAAAGCAAATTTCGAATTACTGCATGATGTATTTGGTGATGCCCAATGGACCAATAAACGAAGATTGAGTGATGAAAAACTTATCGACTTGATTGAGCATTTTTCTGAAATGAATTTGACCGTTAAGAATGTACCACACGATTTGATGGGCGACGGTTACGAATATCTGATTAATAAGTTTGCAGATGATAGTGGGCACACAGCTGCTGAATTCTATACCAACAGAACGGTTGTGGAATTGATGACACGTATTACCGACCCACAACCAGGTGAAAGTGTCTATGATCCAACTTGTGGTTCAGGAGGTATTCTATTGAACTCTGCTCTTTATCTGAAAAAACAAGGGAAAGAATACCGAAACCTGAAATTGTACGGACAAGAACTCAACTTGATTACTTCTGCCATTGCACGGATGAACATGTTTATGCATGCGATTGATGAATTCCTGATTATACAAGGCGACACCTTGGACCAACCTCAGATTTTGGAGAATGATGAGCTTAAACAATTTGATGTGGTTATGGCCAATCCGCCATACTCAATAAAACGGTGGAGCCAAGCCAAGTTTATGAATGACCCCTTTGGTAGAAATATATGGGGAACTCCACCTCAAGGGTGTGCCGACTATGCATTTCAACAGCACATTATTAAAAGTTTAAAGCCTGATACTGGAAGGAGTGTTTCTCTTTGGCCACATGGAGTATTGTTCCGAGATAAAGAAGCTGATATGCGAAAGAAAATGCTTGAAAACGATGTTGTAGATGCCGTTATAGGCTTAGGGCAGAATTTATTCTACAACAGCAGTATGGAAAGTTGTTTGTTGGTATGCAGCATGAACAAACCAAAAGAACGCAAAGGGAAGGTCCTGTTTATCAATGGACTTGAAGAAATCAGACTAGAGCGTAGTACTGCATACTTGAAGGATGAGCATATCAAACGAATGGCTGATTCTTACTGGAATTTCAAAGATGAAGAGGGTTTTTCATCAGTCCAAAGCACAAAAGATATTCTCGAAGAGAATGATGGAAATCTGAGTATTCAACTGTATGTAAAAACAAATGGTGAAGAATCTACTCAAACAGTTGAACAACTCTTGTCTAAAACCAAAGCCAATAATGATTCCCTGAATACAGGATTTAATGAATTGATGTTAAAGCTTAATGATTTAGGAATTGAGGTAATATGAAATTAAATAAGGAAATATGGCAAGATGGATTATTTGGCGATATTGTTGAGAATATCAATACTCATAATAAAGCCCCACTTTCAAATGGTATTAGCAGATTCATAAGTCTTGACCACATCGACCCTGGTAATTTCAAATTGGAGAGATGGGGAGATTTGATGTCTGAGACAACAACATTTTCTAAAGTATTCAAACCAGGTGACACCCTTTTTGGAAAACGAAGGTCATACCTGAAGAAGGTAGCATTTGCAGATTTTGAAGGAATATGTTCAGGAGACATTCTTGTTTTTAGATCTAAAAATGGATTCCCCTCAAAATTGATTCCTTTCATTACTGGATCAGAGCGTTTTATAAGTTATGCTGTCAGCACTTCTGCTGGTTCGCTCTCGCCAAGAACAAAGTGGAAGGATTTAGCAAAATTTGAAATTAAACTTCCGCCCAAAGACGAGCGGGAAATAATTCTTAGTCTATTCTTGACACTTGAAAAGCAAATTGAGCAAAACGAGGAGCAAGAGAAGGATTTAAGAAAATTGGCAAAGAAGATTATTGATGATTTCATTGATAGTAGTCACTTTGGATCACTCCTTGAGAGAAGAGAATTAATTGAATACAAATGGAAAGATTGCGTTGGCAAACTTTTAAGAAGGACCGATGCTGTTTCCGACAATATTGAGCGAATTGTGGCTGGCGAAAACCTTGAATCTGAAGATTTTAAGATCAGAACATGGGGTACAGTTGGGAAGGATTTCTTAGGACCAGCATTTCATGTTATGTTCGAGCCAGGAGATATACTCTATGGTTCTAGAAGAACATATCTTCGAAAAGTCTCATTGGCTGATTTTAGAGGAGTTTGTGCAAATACAACTTTCGTTGTAAAAGCTAAAGAAGATGTACTTCTTCAAGGTCTTCTAAAACATATAATGCTTTCAGAAAGATTCACGCAATACTCAATTGCCAAATCAAAAGGATCGACCAATCCATACATTAATTGGAAAGACTTAAATGATTTCACAATTAAACTTCCGAATCTGAAAGTTCAAAAGAAAATGGTGGAAATATTGGATGGATGTATTGATTTGGCTGAAAAGGCAAGATCGCAGACAGCATCATTAAAGAAACTCAAACACCAATTGTTGGACGAAATATTAGGATAATGGGATTTAACGAACTCAATAGCGTAGAAAACTTTTTTATACACCGACTTACCGGCGTTAATCTTAATGAAGCCAAATTAGGGCTTGCAGTTGAAGAATCAATTCCTTCTTATGATGCCGTTAAATGGCGATATGTTCCAAGCGAATTATTGAAGCGAGACATCACAGAAGTCTTGCTTGAAAAGGAGTTAAAAGAGTCGCTTTGCAGATTAAATCCGGATATCTATCGTAACCCGGAAAATGCAGATGAAGTGATCAGAAAACTTCGGGCAATTCTAATTACTGTGGCTAATGTCGGTCTGGTTCGAGCCAATGAAGAATTTGCCAAATGGTTACAAAACGAGTATTCCTTGCCCTTTGGTCCAAAAGGTGAACATGTAAAAATCAATTTGATTGACTACAAAGAATTGAAAAGCAATTCCTTCATTTTGACCAACCAGTTTAAAGTTCATGCCCGTGAAACCAAGATACCAGATGTGGTCATGTTCATTAATGGAATTCCGGTAGTGGTTGGAGAATTGAAAACACCTGTACGCCCTGCGGTGAGTTGGTACGATGGTGCGCATGAAGTTCACGATATTTATGAAAATGCCGTACCACAACTATTTGTTCCGAATATTCTTTCTTTCGCTTCTGAAGGTAAAGAGTTGTTCATTGGGGCAGTAAGAACTCCCTTAGAGTTTTGGGCTCCCTGGCGTATAGAAGATGAAAAAGACGAGTTGCACCATTTTGCAGGTTTGCAAGATGTGGCAAATCAACTAACACATTTGCTCAGACCTTCCACGCTATTGGATATTCTGCAATACTATTCGATTTACGGGACTAATAGTTCCAAAAAGAAAATCAAAATTGTATGTCGATTCCAACAATACGAAGGAGCAAATACCTTAGTGCAAAGAGTTTTGGAAGGAACAATCAAAAAAGGATTGATCTGGCACTTTCAAGGTTCAGGAAAGTCCTTGCTCATGCTATTTGCAGCTCGTAAGCTACGTAAGCAAGCGGAACTTGGAAATCCAACAGTACTAATTGTTGTTGACAGAACAGACCTGGATTCTCAAATCACCAAAGAATTTGGCTCAGCAGATGTTTCCAATTTCATTACAACGGATAGCATCAAAGAATTAAACAGTCTACTCGAAAAGGACACAAGAAAGATCATCATTACTATGATTCATAAGTTTCGGGACGCCTATCCGAATATGAATGAGCGAGAAAATATTATCGTTATGGTGGATGAAGCGCACAGAACACAAGAAGGAAACTTGGGACGTACTATGAGAGCTGCTTTACCAAATGCTTTTCTATTTGGATTAACTGGAACACCAATTAATAAGGCTGATAAAAACACATTCTGGGCGTTTGGCGCAGAAGAAGATGAAGGTGGTTATATGAGTCGCTATACATTTCAAGAGAGTATCCGTGATAAAGCAACCTTGCCACTGCACTTCGAACCAAGACTTCCAAATTACCACATTGACAAAGAAGAATTGAATACTGCCTTTCAGGAAATGGCCAATGACTTGAGTGAAGAAGACCGCAACAAGTTGAGTCAGAAAGCAGCAAAAATGAATGAGTTCTTAAAAGCCCCGGAGAGAGTGCAAACCATTATTGAAGATATTGTTGAACATTACGAAAAGCATGTTGCTCCTGAAGGTTTCAAGGCAATGATTGTAACACCCGACCGACAGGCCTGCATTCAGTATAAAGAATCTTTAGACCACCTTCTGCCAGAGAATAGCAGCAAAGTTGTTATTAGTACTTCAGCCAATGATGACTTTGACTTCAAGCAAAAGTGGGGTGTCGATAAAGACAAGCAAGAAAAGATAATTGAGGAATTTAACGACCCAAATTCGGCATTGAAATTCATCATAGTAACCGCAAAACTTTTAACTGGGTTTGACTCTCCAGTTTTGCAAACTATGTACTTGGATAAGTCCCTTAAAGACCATACACTTTTACAGGCCATTTGTCGCACAAACAGATTATTTCCCAATAAGACCTTCGGCAGAATTGTAGATTACTTTGGCGTATTTGACAATACAGCACAGGCACTTGCTTTCGATGAAGAAACTGTAAAAACAGTAATAACCAACCTCCAGGAACTAAAAGACAAACTTCCTGAATACATGGAAAAATGTTTGACTCATTTTGAAGGAGTGGACAGAACCAAAGATGGTTTTGAAGGATTGGAGACCGCCCAAAATGCGATTGGGGATAATGAGAAGCGAGATGCATTTGCAAAAGACTTTTCAGTGTTATCCAAATTATGGGAAGCGTTAAGTCCTGATGAAATACTCAACCAATATCAAAAAGACTACAAATGGCTTTCTCAGGTTTATACTTCTGTAAAACCACCGGCAGATGATAATGGTCGGTTATTGTGGCATGCATTAGGAGCTCAAACAACAGCTTTAATTCACGAGCATATTCACGTTGCTGGAATTAATCACGATATGGAGGAGATGGTATTGGATGCTGATGTGATTGAAAATCTGATGAATAAGAAGAATCCTAAAGAAGCTGAACGAATCGTAAAGATTCTAATAGGTAGGTTTAAGAAAAACTCAGGTAATCCAAAATTCAAAGCACTTGGTGAACGACTTGAAGAATTGCGAGACAAGGCGGAGCAAGGATTGATAAGTAGTGTCGAATTCATCAAGCAATTATGCGAGTTAGCAAAAGATACTTTGAGGGCTGAAAGAGAAGTCATTTCCACTCAAGAGCAGAAATCAGCAAAGGCGGCCTTGACCGAATTGTTTCTTGAAATGAAAAACGATCAGACCCCTGCAATTGTGGAACGAATCGTAGCGGAGATTGATGAAATAGTTAAGATTGTTCGATTTGAAGGTTGGCAAACTTCTGTCACTGGCGAAAGAGAAGTGCAGAAATCATTGAGGAAAACGTTACTGAAGTACAAACTTCATAAGGAAGAGGACTTGTTTCATCGTGCATATGAGTACATAAAGGAATATTATTAAGGGCATAATAACTTGCTTTTACAACTGAAAAATTTCAGAAAATTTTCTTTCGATTTTGATCATTTTTTTGGTTTTTACTTTTTCTGGCAAAATTTTTATTTCACATATGGGATTGAACCGAGTTTTGAAGGTTAAATCACGCTTATTATGGGGGCACGTAACGGCGACACTCAGGACTATCCCGGGCCGGACCTGGGCGGTGGGAGGAGTCAGGGGGTGGGATGTCAATCTGCACAACCTCTGTGCAGATTGAATTTATAACCCATCCCCGGAGAAATCTCCCTGGATCTGCAAATCCAAATTATACGATTGTCAAGATATTAAGAGAGTTAGGAGTTAATCAACATCGACTTTTTGTGCAGATTGAATTCTAATCCTGGGATCCCAGAACCCAGTTATTCCAGAAGCTTGTATAATTCCAAATTGTTCCGTCAATCATCCGTCCGCCTTTTCCCTTTGACAGATAGTACCTTCCCCTTCGCAGCCCAAAGCGCTAGTATCATATAGATTTCCCTCTATTAGCCATAATCTTATCTCGAAATACTCATCGCTGATATATCTAATGATATTCTTCTCCAATCTTCTTCGTAGTTCATCAGGTGGGATTATCATATACTGAGTTGAGTTATTTCTTAGGTTTTTGAAGGAAAAGACGAGGTAGTCTTGTTTCTGTTCAGGTAAAAGTCTGAACTGAAAGTAACCGATGGCGTCTAGCTCATTCCCGTTTTGAGATCCGTGGATAATTGTATTAACGGGTCTAGAACATATCAATTGAACTCCGATAGGTGGAGAAATTCTATTCTTTGGAGAAATGTTGTAATACCCATTAGAATTGCACTGATACGCATAACCACGTTTTACTAGCTCTTTTTCAAATTCTGACTTCAAAAGGATCTGTATTTGCAATTCAACTAATCAATTTTTCCTAATATAACCGATGTCCTATTTTAATCCTGTAAACGGGGAAAACAGGACAGATATCCATGTAGATTATATCCTGATTTAACTCAAAGAATTAAAAACGGACAAATACCTTAGTCTACAAACTGTTTTTTCAGCTTGGTCAGGGTATTTTTGTTGGTATTGGTAATTTGACCGATGTGATGATAACTATAACCTTTCTTCAACATTTTTATTTCTTCGGCATATTGAGTCTGCATTTCTTCCTCACTCTTTCTATAGCCCTTTTTTCGTCCGACTACACCACCACTATTACGATAGTTATGGTACCCACTCGATAAACGATTTTCTATCGCCCTCCTCTCCATTCTCGCTATTTCCGCTAATATCGTGATCAAAAATTGACTCATCGGATTAATTGTCTTGTCCTCCAAGAGCGTCTCAATATTGTATGTCTGAATATATAAGGAAATCTGGTTGTCATTAAGAATTTCAATTGTCTGTAAAATTTGGAGTGGATCTCGGCCCAATCTTGACAATTCAGTCACAAGTACCTTATCTATACTATGTTCATTGACATATTGAATCATATTGAGTAGCTCTTTCCGTTCAGAGTTTTTTCGCCCACCTGATATCTTCTCAGCAAAGACTGTTTCAATTTTATAATTTGATGATACGGCCAGTTGTGTCAAATCATTTATTTGCCTTTCGTAATTCTGTCTATCATTAGTTGATGAAACCCTGCAAAATAATACTACCCTTTTCATTTCATAAAGCAATATGGTTACTAGCTAATATACAGCTAACGGATGGATTTCGCAGCATAATATATTAAGCTAAAAAGCTAAATTACTGCGGTTTATATGATAGACAAAGTGTTTCTTAGGTATTGTGGACTAAGAAGAATGTGAAATATTAAGATTCCTTCTTTTATCAAAGTTTAATGTGAGTGTACTTCCTTTCAGGTGATAGGAAGTCGTGTTCTCAATTAATCAAGGATGTGTAATTTGATTAATTTTTCTCCGGGATTTGAATCTTCATCCATCCAGCCCCCTGTCCTTATAATTTTCATATTCCAAAATTATATCCGCTACCATGCACCCGAATAGTTTAATCCCAATTGCAGAGAAGTCTATCAATGAATCTTCATTTAGGTCATACCCCATTTTGGTTTCTAAGTAATGTCGGGCGAACTCGATTTTCGCTGGAGAAATAACATCCTTATTGAAGTAATCTTCGAAATCTATTCCTGGGCGAATCCAATATCCCTGTTCTGGGTTGCTTTTGTTGTTATACATTAGTTAATCATTTGATATGTAATCAGTCAACGCAAGTCGGACAAGTTCCGATTTGGTAATTTTTTCTTGTTTAAGCACTTCGATTAGTCTTTGGTACTGCTGGTTGGTCAAACGGATGCTCAGGTGTTTAGTCTTCTTTCTTTTCATATCTATAAATATATCAATGTGTTACAAAAACTCCTGATCACAAAAAACTATTTGAATTTGTCGGATGGGTCAATTCTTCAGACATAGCCCACATCTCATCGTTGTAACACAATGATGATTGAAATTCTGGTTATCACTACTACCAACGAGAATTTGTACTCCAGTTTACATGTTGAGATAGCAATAAATTTAGATTATGATTTACGGCAAAAAGGAACCTTAAAAAGGTATTTTTTTATCTCCTAACTATCGAAATAGCTATTGAAAATCAATGTTCCTTGTAGGCTTCTTTTTTGAGCCTTATGCTATACTCCGTTAAAAGTTCTGTGGCAAGAGTATCCGGCACAACCAATTTTGATGTCTCTTTCACAAAGCCCTGGAGCTGTTTTTTCTTTAGTAGATATTTCCAGTTTGGGAACTGCTTTATATAATATCCATCAATCATATTTATTAAAACATCATCTGAAATATTCGCTACGTAACTTTGTTTCTGTAAAATTGATTTCAGCATGAGGTAAAATAGAAAGTCACGGTTGTTTTTTTAGTTTTAAAGTGACCAAACAATAAAAACTTAACAACCATGACTTTCAAAAGACAGGAACAAATTACGAAGAAGAGTTTAGATGAACAGATTATTGAGCTCATTAATTCAGATGGAGAAGATTTAATGACCAAGATTTTGCGATCAGGGATCCAACAGCTTATGGAGCTGGAGCGCGATGAATACATCGGGGTGGATAGCTATGAACGGGGCGAAGATCGACATGGCTATCGCAACGGATATAAGCCCAGGACTCTGTATACACGCGTAGGGCCCTTGGTTTTACGAGTTCCTCAGACCCGAGATGGTCAGTTTTATCCTTCGATTCTGGAGCGGTACCAACGAAGCGAGAAAGCCCTTGTGCTGGCCCTGGCAGAGGCTTATTTGCAGGGAGTGTCAACACGCAAAATGAAGATGATTACCGAGGTACTCATGGGTAAAGAGTTTTCCCACACCTCCATTAGCCGCTTTACGACCAACTTGGATGCAGAGCTGGATGCATGGCGGGATCGCACCCTTGAAGGAGAGTTCCCTTATGTTCTCGTAGATGCCCGATACGAGAGTTGTCGAGTTGATCATAAGATCATTGATATTGCTGTTCAGATTGCCATAGGGATTGATTCAAAGGGACATCGCCATGTACTGGGATTAGATAAATCCTGGTCAGAGAGTGGAGATTCCTGGGATCGGTTCATTGGTGGCTTAAAGGAAAGAGGATTGAAAGGTGTCCTACTATTTACCAGTGATGCCCATCCGGGGATACATCCGGCCATAAAGAAGCATTTCCCGGGATCCGTCTGGCAGCGTTGCCAGTATCATTTCAGAGTAAATGCAACTGACCTGGCTCCTAAGAGTCGGCGTGATGATGTAAACCAGAGACTTAGTGAAGCGTGGGATTGTGAGGAATATGAAGACGCAAAAGCTGTATTTGATCAGTTTGCAGAAGACTACCAGGATATCCATCCTGAGCTGGCTGATTTTATCTCTGAGCATGCCTGGAAGACACTTGGAGTATACCATGTTGCACCACCCGCGCATCATAAGCGCATCCGAACTACCAACATGGTGGAGAGGATTAACCAAGAGCTCCTGAGGCGTAGTAAGGTGATCAGGATATTCCCTAATCCTAAAAGCTGTGTAAGGCTCTTTTCGGCCCTTTTGAAGGAGTGGCATGAGGATTGGGTATCTGGACGACGATATTTGAATATGGATTTGCTGGCCGGGTTTGCGGCCGAGCGGCTGACCCATCTGCCGGAGCGCGCTCCGGCAGATGGGTCAACCACTACGAAAGAGAAGAAATTAACTGTGGCTTGATAATTTTACAGAAATAAAGTTGCACAACT